>JAYUYW010000102.1:0-33621 GCA_043752325.1 Rhodanobacteraceae bacterium
CTGCCACCGGGTACGCCAATCACGCCAACGCGATCCTTGCCGTAGACAAAGCTCGGCGTCATCGATGACAACGGTCGTCGGCCGGGCATGGGTGCATTGGCGTCGCCGCCGGGAAGCCCAAATGCATTTGGCACGCCGGCGACCAGGGCAAAGTCGTCCATCTCGTTGTTCATCACGAAGCCGGTGCCGGCCACGACAAAACCCGATCCCAGACCCAGGTTCACCGTCTGCGTCGTCGACACCATGTTGCCTTCGGCATCGATAATCGAATAGTGCGAGGTGTGCGGCCCCTGCGGCGGTGACAGGAACGGCGGCAGGAGATCGCTTGGCGTTGCCTTGTCGGGATGTATCGTCGCGCGCAAGCCGGCTGCGTAGAGCGGGCTGGTCAGCATGTCGACGGGCACGTCGACGAAATCGGGATCGCCCATGTACTGGGCGCGATCGCGATAGGCGCGGCGCATCGATTCGACGATCAGGTGAATGCGCTTGGTGCTGTCGATCTTCGAAAAATCATAGCCGCCGAGGATGTTCAGCATTTCAGCAATCGCGACACCGCCGGATGATGGTGGTGGCGATGTGACGATGCGATAGCCGCGATAATCGATGCGGATTGGCTGGCGCGTTTTGACCTCGTACTTTGCGAGATCGTCGAGCACCCAGTTGCCGCCGGCTGCACGCACGCCATCAACCATCCGCTTGGCAAAGTCGCCGCGATAAAACGCGTCGTTACCATGCGCGGCAATGTTCTCCAGCAGCTTGGCGAGGTCGGGATTGCGGAACGTCCAACCGTCTTTCGGTAGCTGGCCATTCGGCATGTAGAGGGCTTGGGATGCCGGATACCGAGCAAGCACTTTGCTTCGCCGCGTGATGGCCTCGGTGAAACGTCCGTCGGGTTTGAAGCCCTTGCTGGCGAGGCGGATGGCCGGTGCCAGAGAAACCTTCAACGGCAGCTTTCCGTAGTGCTCGGCCAGCCAGACCAGCGCCGCGGGCTCGCCCGGAATGGCGGCGGACAACGGCCCGTTGATCGACTTATCGCGATCCGCGCTGCCGTCCGCCTTCATATAGACCGACGTGTTCGCGGCAGCAGGCGCAGTCTCGCGCGCGTCGAGCATGATCTCCTCGCCATCGCTGGCGCGGTGCAGCAGGAAGAACCCGCCGCCACCGACGCCCGAACTCTGTGGTTCAACGACAGAAAGCGTCGATGACACGGCAATGGCGGCATCGAAGGCGTTGCCGCCTTTCGCAATCACTTCGAAGCCTGCATCAGTCGCAAAATGGCTCGCGGTGGCGATGGCTGCCTTGCCCGGACCGGCTGCAACAACCACCGTGCTGACCATGAAACCGGCGAGCAGCAGCAAACTGCCACGCAACATTTCGCGCGCATCGAACAACGTTTTCATGCAGGTTCCAGCCCGGTCAGTACGGTGTAGCGATCACGTAATTGCTGGTCGGATTCGACGTGCACGGGATCGATGATGATGCATTCAACCGGGCAAACCTCGATGCATTGCGGCACATCGAAATGACCGATGCATTCGGTGCAACGGTCCGGGTCGATTTCGTAGAAATCCTCGCCCAGCGAGATCGCCTGGTTAGGGCAGGCCGGTTCGCAAACGTCGCAGTTGACGCAAGTGTCGAGGATTTTCAGTGCCATTGAGTGGATATCGGAGCGACGCGACGGATTTCACACAGTCACGTCGCCAGACACGCCTTACTGCATGTCAGCCATGCGGATGATCGCGCCACTTGGCGCAAGGGCTTCGGACACGCGCGCCTTGTCTTCCGGCTTGGTAACGACCAGAACGACCACGTCCTTGAACGAATTGGCGGCGGCAACTTCGAACGACTTCACGACAAAGTCGGCCGTGGTCGCCGAATTCGGGCCGCCGAACGCCATCATGTTGCCTGGCAGCACGCCGCGTCCGACCACGCCCTGCACGTTTTCCAACTGGTTGCCGCGATCGTCAATCGACTTGTCGTCCTCTCCGGCCGGCACGTAGTACATGTACGGGCGGTTCGACTTCACGCCTTGCATGTTCTTCATTACAACGTCGCCCAAGTACTTCTTCCAGCCGGCGCTGTCGTTAGGATCGGTCGGCATCACTACGGCAGCAGCTGGCGCTTCGATAACCGGCGCTTCGGTGCTTACCGCGTCTTTCAACTTGTCGCAGGCGACCAGCGCAAGCGGGGCGACGACAAAAGTCAGGATCAACAGGAACTTGCTCGGTTGCATCGGTATTTCTCCCTACGGTTTGACGATCAAGAATGGCTGCGCGGATCACTCCAGCGCCGCCGCAAGGCCTCCTGCACCACAGGGTGCACAAAGCCGGAAACATCGCCGCCCAGTCGCGCCACTTCGCGCACCAGCGACGAGGAAATAAAGCTGTACTGCTCGGCCGGGGTCAGGAACAGAGTCTCGGCGTTGGGAATCAGGTGACGGTTCATGCTGGCGAGCTGGAATTCGTATTCGAAGTCGGACACGGCCCGCAATCCGCGCAGGATGACGCCAGCCTCGATTTCCTCGACGAAATCCGCCAACAGCGTAGCAAATCCCTTGACTTCGACGTTCGGCAAGCCTGCCAATGACAGCCGCGCCAATTCGATGCGGATGTCCATCGGGAAGCCAGTGCCGCCAGCCTTGTTGGCGCTTTCGGCAACCCCGACAATCAGCCTTTCGAACAGCGGCGCCGCACGATGGACCAGATCGATATGGCCATTCGTGATCGGATCGAAAGTACCCGGATAGACCGCGACGCGAGTTCGTGAGACGGGCATGAGCGGGATCGGCGGTGCCAGGCAGGGCCCGCTAGCTTAGCGCAAGCGCTGGTACAGGGCGTGGCGAACGTTGCCGCTGCGCGCATCGCGGTGCAGGCGCCAGTCAGCGGGAACCGCGGGTGCAGTATCGCCGGGCGATTCCAGATAAATCCACGCGCCCTCAGCGAGCGCGCTGCTGGCTTCCAGCTTTCGGGAAATTGTGGTCCAGGCATCGTTCGAAAAGGGTGGGTCGAGGAAGACCAGGTCGAACGAGCCTTGGAGATTGTTGAGGAAGGCCACCGCATCGCCCGTCATCACGTTGGCGTTTTCAATCTTCAAGCGGGTCAGCGTTGCCGCCAACATGGCAGCGGCGCGCGGGTCCCGCTCAACGAATGTGCAACTCGATGCGCCACGCGATACAGCCTCGATGCCGAGCGCGCCGGTTCCGGCATAGAGGTCCAGGCAGCGCATGCCCACGATGACGGGTGCCAGCCAGTTGAACAGCGTTTCGCGTACGCGATCAGGCGTCGGGCGCAGTCCCGGCGCATCTACTACATCGATTTTGGAACCGCGCAGAATGCCCGCAACAATGCGGATGCGTTGCGTCGTGTTGCAGTTGCGGGCAGGGCGTTTCGGCATGAATGGAACTCTATCCGAAAGGCGTGCGGAGCACGGGGAAACGCGGTCGTAGTGATAAGATTGCAGCCCGCATTTTGGTCGTAAATTGATCGCGAATGTTCAAGTTCTGGAAGAAAACGCTGAGTGGCGAAATGCCCGGCGACGAGGTGCTAGTCGACGGTGGCGCGGTTGAGGTCGGCGAGATCGACAGCGCTATCTTGACAGCTGACGCTGCCGGTCCGATGGACGAAATAGCGACGCTGGTTGCCGAAGTGCAAGTGATTGCGGCGGAGCGCGAAACTGACGCACGGCAAGCAAGCGATGCGGAAGAATCCGAGCATCGCGCTGCTGTCGATGCGCTTTCCGACCCCACGCCTGTCGCGGGGGACGCCAGCGTGCGCCGCAGTTGGCGCGAGCGTCTCGGCGGCAATTCGTTCTCGCGAGGGTTGGGGTCGCTGTTCGCGCGCAATCCAATTCTGGACGACGACTTGCTCGACGAACTCGAAACGCTGTTGATCACTGCCGACGTTGGTGTTGCCGCGTCTACCGAACTCGTCGAACGCCTGCGAAAGCGCGTGGCTGGTCGCGATTTCGCCGACGCAGATGCGCTGCTGGCCGCTCTGCGCGCGGACTTGCTGGCACTGCTGCAACCGGTCGAACAGCCGTTGAAGATTGTCGGTGCTAAACCTTTCGTGATCCTAGTCGTTGGCGTGAATGGCGCGGGAAAAACAACCACGATCGGCAAGCTGGCGCGGCATCAAAAGGCAGCCGGAAAATCGGTGGTACTTGCGGCCGGTGACACTTTTCGCGCCGCCGCCGTCCAACAGCTGACGACCTGGGGCGAGCGCAACGAGATACCGGTCATTGCTCAAGGCTCCGGCGCAGATTCGGCCAGCGTGATCTACGACGCATTGCAAACCGCCGGTTCGCGTGGCGCTGATTTGTTGATTGCGGACACTGCCGGCCGATTGCACACGCAGACCGGATTGATGGACGAACTTTCAAAAATTCGCCGCGTGCTCGCGCGCTTTGATGCGACTGCGCCGCATGAGGTCTTGCTGGTCATCGACGGTACCACCGGCCAGAACGCCGTCAACCAGACGCGTCAGTTCCGACAGGCGATTGGCGTTACCGGACTTGTCGTCACCAAGCTCGATGGCACGGCAAAGGGCGGCGTTGTCTTCGCGTTGGCACGCGAGTTTGGCTTGCCGATCCGTTACGTCGGCATGGGTGAGAAGATCGAAGACCTGCGCGTGTTCGAAGCCGCCGCGTTCGTCGACGGACTATTGCCTTCATCACTCGCGAAAGCTGGCTGACGGGGATGGCGTGGCGGACGCGAACGCGCGTCATCCTGTTTGTGCTGTTTGCCTTGCTCGCAGCCATCGCGTTCGCCATCTATCGCTACAGCCAACCACATCGGCTGAGCGCATTGCTGGTCGATCAGTTGCAGTCGCGCTACGGCTTGCAACTGACGATGCCGAATGCGGCGAGTATCGACTTCTCGCCGGGCGTGTCGGTCAAACTCGACCACCCCGTGCTGACTGCTGCGGCTGGCACGACGCCATTGCTTACAGCGCAGGGTGTCGATATCGCATTGCCCTGGTCGACACTGTTCGGCGACGAGCCAGTGATTGATCGGATTGCATTGCAGCAACCGCGAATCGACATTGATGCAATTCAAGGGTGGCTCGCTACACAGACCAGCGATGGTGGGCGAACCGTAGTTCCAGCGTTCGACCTGAGTCTGCAGGACGGGACCGTGATTCGTGGCGGCCAGACGCTGGCGACGGGAGTGAACGCGAGCCTGCAAGGTTCCGCGCGACTTGGCGCATGGATTGACGAGTGGGCAAGTGGCGGCGGCCCCGCGTCGCCAATTCCACCACTCAACGGAACGCTGGATGCCACCCGTATCACCGTTGCTGAGACAACGCTCGACGGTGTGCAATTGCGGATTGGCGACGACGCGCCCAAAGCGCCGCAACAAAAGTGAAGCCGTATTCCGAGCGCCTGCTGGCATGGTTCGATGTGCATGGCCGGCACAACTTGCCGTGGCAGCATCCGCGCGATCCGTATCGGGTCTGGGTCAGCGAAGTGATGCTGCAACAGACCCAAGTACGCACCGTGATCGACTATTTCCAGCGCTTCGTATTGGAACTGCCGGATATCGCATCGCTTGGTGCGGCCAGCGAAGATCGCGTGTTTGGTTTGTGGTCGGGACTGGGCTATTACAGTCGCGCTCGCAACTTGCATCGGTCCGCGCAGATCGTCTTGGACGAGTATGCAGGTGAATTGCCGACGCATTTCGAAACCTTGCAAACTCTGCCAGGCATTGGCCGATCAACCGCGGCGGCGATCCTCGCCCAGGCGCACGGCCAGCGCCACGCGATCCTTGATGGCAACGTCAAGCGCGTCTTGGCCCGACACCGTGGCATCGAAGGCTGGCCGGGAGATGGCAAGGTACAAGCCATGTTGTGGCATGAAGCCCAACGTTTCACGCCGGATGATCGGATCGCCGATTACACGCAAGCAATCATGGATATCGGAGCGACGATCTGCATTCGATCGCGACCACGCTGCGCTGATTGCCCGGTGGCTGCGGATTGCGTTGCACGACTGGAAAATCGAACCGCAGAATTACCGCAACGCAAACCTCCGCGCGTGATTCCGACACGGGCTACGACTATGTTGTTGCTACGCAATGCAGACGGTTGCGTAATGCTGCAAAAACGTCCGCCGACGGGTGTGTGGTCCGGGCTTTGGAGCCTGCCGGAATTCGACGATCGCAACGCAGCCGCCAAGGCGTTGGACGACTTTGGTGCAACGCACTACAAGGAACTCGATGCGTTCACCCACACCTTCAGCCACTTCCGACTGGATATCTCGCCGCTGTTGGTCGATGTCGCAGGAACAAGCCGCGCGGTCGCCGACGCGCCCGATCTGGAGTGGTACGGTAGCGAGCAGTGGTCAGTGCTTGGCCTTCCAGCACCGGTCCGTCGATTGCTTCAATCTTTGGATATGCATCAACCAGGAACCCGCGATGTCCCGTAACCTCAATTGCGTCAAGCTCGGTCGTGAAGCAGAGGGCCTTGAGTTCGCCCCTTGGCCGGGTGATCTGGGTCGTCGCATTTTCGACAACGTGTCGAAAGAAGCCTGGACCGAATGGCTCGCGCACCAAACCATGCTTATCAACGAAAACCGCCTCAACCCACTCGACAAGACCACGCGCACATTCCTCGCGGCGGAGATGGAAAAATATTTCTTCGGAGAAGGCGCGGAGAAACCTGCCGGTTACGTTGCGCCTGACGTCAACTGATCGCTACAAAACAACCTTGGCAAGTGGTTGAATCTCCGTGATCTGGCAGCGACGACCTTTTTCGACCAGCACATAGTCGAAGCGGACGCGGACCTGGCGTGCCGATGACGTCAAAGCAATCGAATTGGTCCACGGCAATTCGACGCAGGGATTTTCCACAGTCAACAGATAAGCCTCGTTGACGCGTACCCAGACGACGACGCGGTTGTCGCTGACCAACTCCCACTTCTGCAAATTGTAGAACGTGAACTTGTCGACCGGAGCGCCTGCGCCGTCGAGATACTTCGCAAGACTGCGTTCCTGCGCTTGGCGCGTTTGCGCGAACGTCGGTGATGCGAGCAGAGCCAAGGCAACGGCAATGATTGCGGCGTACCTGGACATCGAATGCTCCTTTCGTTGGATTGCGCAATGGACGAGTGGGCGCATCGCAACGTCGCACGGCGCGACATTGGTAGTGACGCGGGCTAGCATGGCGTTCACCCCACGATACCGGAACCGCGATGCTCGAACTCATCCGCCACGACGCCATCCATGAATTGCGCCTCGCCAATCCGCCCGTCAACGCGCTGAACCCCGAGTTGCTGCATACCTTGCATGCGGCGATCAAGGCGGCGCCAGACGATGGCGCGCGCGGACTGATCCTGTCTGGTCGAGCCGGCATGTTTTCGGCGGGCCTGGATGTTCCGAGCCTGCTAAAGCTCGATCGCGCGCCGCTTGCCGAAGCCTGGCGTGACCTGTTCGGCATCTGCGGCGCGCTGGCTACTTCGCCGATTCCCTCCGTTGCTGCATTGACTGGCCACAGCCCAGCCGGCGGCGCAGTGATGGCGCTTTTTTGCGACTACCGCATCATGGCGCGTGGCGAGTTCAAGATTGGCCTCAACGAAGTGCAGGTCGGCCTGGCCGTGCCCGACGCGATCCAGTTTGCGCTGCGTCGGCTGGTTGGTCCGCATCGCGCCGAGCGCTTGCTGGTGGCAGGGACCATGCTGGAATCGGAAGCCGCGCATCAAATCGGGTTTGTCGATGAGCTGGCCGATGTCGATGATGTGGTGGCGCGCGCCTTGCTATGGCTGGGCCAGTTGTTGAAGTGCCCTGCCAAGGCGCAAGCCGAGACGCGGCGACTTGCGCGTGCCGATCTCGCGGCGGTTTTTGCCGACCCGGCGACACTGCCAATCGAGAGCTTCCTGGACGGCTGGTTCGATCCGGAAGCGCAGCAAGTGCTGCAGGCGCTGGTAGCGAAGCTGAAGGCAAAGCATTAACGGTTGCTGCGGATCGCAGGTCGGTGTTTAGACGGATTTACCGCTAGTCACCTTTCGCGACCGGACGATCGGGGTCGCTGGTCCAGCCGCTCCACGATGGCGCATAGAGGCGCGAACCGTGAATCCCCGCGCGTTCCATCGCCAGCAGGCTGTGGCAGGCGGTGACACCCGAGCCACACATGTGGACGACGTCGCGCGCGTCACGCCCATCGATGATCGCCAGCCATTCAACGCGCAACTGTGATGAATTCTTGAACAAGCCATCGTGGGACAAATTCGCCGAGAATGGCCGGTTGAGTGCACCGGGTACGTGACCTGCAACCTTGTCGATCGGTTCGACTTCACCACGGTATCTCGGCTCTGCTCGTGCATCGATCAACAACATTGATCGATCTGCCAAGCCAATTTTCAGACTCTTCGAATCAACGAGCTGATCGCTTGACCACGCCCGCTGCTGCGGCTCGCTGGCGACGACGCTTCGCACAGTGCTTTGCAGCTTGCCACCGACCCGCGTCCAAGCTGCCAGACCGCCATTAAGCACTTGTGCTTCGCCATGGCCAACCAGGGCCAGCATCCACCACAGGCGCGCCGCAGCGAGCGCACCGCCGGCGTCGTCGTACGCGACGACTTGTGTCTCTGGCGTCCACCCGATGCTGGCCAGCCAGCGCATGAA
The DNA here is from genome assembly GCA_043752325.1 of Rhodanobacteraceae bacterium. GTDB lineage: Bacteria > Pseudomonadota > Gammaproteobacteria > Xanthomonadales > Rhodanobacteraceae > Dokdonella. The sequence goes on from JAYUYW010000102.1 coordinate 8,615, forward strand.
GTCAGCGGCGTCGGGAAGGGGATGACGACCCTCGCCCTGCTTGTCGAGATCCGAGAGATCGGAATCGAGATTGGCATGAACGGCGCCTGGAATATGTCCTTCCCGCCACGCGCGTTTGCCGGCGTGGGAATCGGCCAGTTGATGGCGGCAGTCGACGACGATCACATCGTCGCGATCGACAACTGCTGCAAGCTCGGCGGCTGAGATCAACGGATCGCTGTTCATTGGCTTGCTTCCAGACGGTCGATCAGATTACGCAAAATTGTTGCAGTCGCGCCCCAGACGCGGCGACTGTCAAAGTAAAATTCGTCAACCTGCCGCATCTGTCCGCGCCACTCGATCGGCACTGACTGCATCCGCCCTGGATGCAGGATGTAGTCGAGCGGCACTTCGAATACTTCAGCGACTTCACCGGGTTCGGGGCGGATCACGAAGCCTTCGGTGACGACGGCAACAACCGGCGTGATCGAGAATGCCGAGATTGTGTCGAGTCGGTCGAGGTAGCCGATCGGCTGGACGAACGACGGCTCGATTCCGGTTTCTTCCCAGGTTTCGCGCAATGCCGCGTTGATGGCATCGCCATCATCGAGGTCGATTGCGCCGCCGGGAAAACTGATCTGCCCAGCGTGTTGCCGTAAGCCTTCCGTACGACGCGTCAGCAGCAAGCTGAGCAAATTCGCTCGCATTACGATCGGAACCAGCACTGCAGCGGGGCGCAAGTTTTCCGGGATCAGGTCGGCAAACTGAATCGCCGGTTGGCAGAGTTCGATCGGAACATCGGTCAACGGGCGGATCGCCGCGCGGATGCGTGCGATGGCGGAATCTGTGGTGCTCACGACTGCTTTCGTAGGGCGCGCGACGGCAAGACCACGTCCATGTAGTGACGCCGTTCGGCATCGCTCATGTCGCGCCATCGCATGATTTCATCGCCGCTGCGCGCGCAGCCAATGCAGAGCTGCGTGCGCGCGTCCATTGTGCAAACCTTCGTGCACGGGCTTTGAATGGCGACGCTGTGAAAATCGAAATCCATGTGCCGTAGTGACTTCCTAAAAATGCGACTACCTGTCATGAAAAAAAACGCCGCGCAGTGCGCGGCGTCCGGATGATTCCGCCAGACCGCGAACGATCCGACGTGGGCTCGGGCAATGGCCGAAGCCTGGATCGACTTACTTGCTGTCGATCACTTTGATCTCGAAAATCAGCGCCTCGTTCGGGCCGATACGCGGCGGGTTGCCACGTTCGCCGTAGGCCATTTCCGGTGGCACGAAGATCTGCCAATGGTCACCAACCTTCATACGCGGCAGCGCCTCGGCCCACCCCTTTATGACTTCGTTGACCTTGAACTTGACCGGCTCGCCGCGAGCGAACGAACTGTCGAACTCAAGGCCGCTGGCGAGCGAGCCGCGGTAATGCACGGTGACTTCGCTGGTCGCGGTGACCTGCTTGCCGCTGCCTTCCTCAATGACGCGGTACTGCACGCCGGACGGGAGCGCAATGATGCCTTTCTTCGACTTGTTCTCGGTCAGGAACTTGGTGCTTGCGGCCCTGTTGGTGCCGGAGATCTTGTCGAACTCGGCCTTGGCCTCGGTCGCGATCTTGGTCTGGAACTTGCTCAACGTTGCTCCCATCTGCGCTTCCGGCACGGCCGGGTTGCGCTTGGCATTTCCATCCTGGATGGCCTTCACGACGGTGTTGATGTCTACGTCGATCTTGCGCTCGGCAAAATCACGGCCTATCTGGTAACCGATCGAATAGGAGAGGCGCCCCTTTTCCGAGGTCGTCTCCTGGGCGAGGGCGGTGCCCGCGACCATCAAGCCCGCAAGCGCGAGCGAACCAGCAAACTTCATGCGTATCTCCATGGGGAGGGACCCCGGTGACGTTCGAAAGTGGAACCGATAGCCACAATCGGCGACCGGGTTAAACGGCGTAGTCTACCTCAGAGCCTGCGCGGGCTGAAAAGTTCGCGGCAATACGCCCTTGTTATGATCGCGTTTTCCGCCATCCACACGGAGTTGAGAAATGGGTTTTCGCAACCTCACAAGCAGCGATCGCGGCGCCGTTCGCACCATCACCATCAATCGCCCCGACAAGCTGAACGCGCTCAATCGCGAAACCATCAATGAGCTTGGGATTGCCTTCGCCCAGGCTGGTGGGGACGACGCGATTCGGGTGATCGTTCTGGCAGGTGCTGGCGAGAAGGCCTTCGTCGCCGGTGCCGATATCAGCGAGCTCAACATGGCGACGCCGGTTCAGGCGCAACGCATGGCGCAGAACGGTCAACGCATGATGCGCGGCATCGAGCTGCTCGGGAAACCGGTCATCGCGCGTTTGCAGGGATTTGCGCTCGGCGGTGGGTTGGAGCTGGCGATGTCCTGCCATCTGCGCATTGCCAGCGAGAAGGCCAAGCTCGGTCTGCCGGAAATCAGTCTTGGGCTGATGCCGGGTTTCGGTGGAACGCAGCGCATCGTGCGTCTTGCGGGTCTCTCAGCGGCGCTGGAGTTGACCTTGACAGGTACGCCGATAGATGCACAACGCGCGCTGCAACTCGGCTTGGTGAATCGCGTCGTACCCGTTGAAGACCTCGATGGCGAAGTCGAGCGTTGGGCCGATCAACTCGCCATCGCCGCACCGCATGCGATGGCTGGGATTCTTTCAGCGGTGCTTGCCGCTGATGACCTCGGCATCGACGACGGCCTCGAGTACGAAGCGCGCGCGTTCGGATTGCTTTTCTCTACCGCCGACATGCAGGAAGGCACTTCGGCTTTCCTCGAACGTCGCAAGCCGACTTTTACCGGAAAGTGAACCTGTATGGTGGATTCCTTCCGGGAGTCCACCCTACGAAATACCTTCAACTTCGGGGAAGGTGATGACCCTCAATGCGAGCTACCGCGATACTTTTTCTCACCAGCTTCCACAGCCACCTTCAATCGATTTTCAGGCGGAGCGAGCGGGCAGGTGGCGTACGGCGTGAACGCGCACGGTGGGTTGTAGGCCAAGTTGAAATCCAACGTCAGCTTGCCGTCCTTCGGCGCGTCGGTATCAAGGAACCTGCCACCGCCGTAGGTAATCTTGCCGCTGGTCTTGTCGGCGAACACGAAGAACAGGCCGTCCTTGGTGTCCTCGTTCATCGGCAGCAGTTCATACGTCTTGCCCGCGTGTTCGAACACCGCCTTGCCCGGAACCTGCAACTTGTAGACGGTTCCGACCACGTCGGGAATCTCCAATGGCTGTGGTTTGTCGAACGTCACCCAACGAGCCTCGACCCGCCACGACGGATCGATGTCGAAAAAATCGATTCCAAGGAAATCCTTCAGCGATTCCGCATCCGCATCCTTGATGCGCAAGCCGATCTTGTGGTTGCGCTGGATCACGAAGAAGCTGACCGGCCCGGCGGCGACGATGCTCGGCTTGCCGGTCGCATCACTCGCCAGCGCCGACTCAATCACCGTCTTGTCATCGACCGTTGCGGCTGAAGCAGCATCAATCGCAATCGATATCTTGCCGCCCTTCAGCGTTATCACACCGAGATTCGGCGGACCCTTGAGTAACACGATAGCGTTGTCCTTGGCACTGCCAATCGAGTTGCGGCCTTCCGACAACCAGTCCAGACCAATCAAGCTCAACCAGCCGCCAGGCTTGCGCAGCCCAGCCTCGCGCTCGGCACGTTGCTGCTGGATTTTGGCGGTGTAGTCCAGTGCATCATTCGAAGCGAAGGCTATCGAGATTGCGAAGAACATCGAAAACGAAAGCGTCAGGAATCGAAGCATTGTTTTTATTCCAATCAAAAACTCGTGGGGTGAGCCAGCGCTGGTCTGTTCAATTCAACATCAGATTCTTCGAGGATCACTGAACATCTAAAAATTGGCGCGTGGTGTCGAATTGGTTAGCGTACTGGACATGGCCTTGATGAGTATTGGGTAATCGAATCGAAAGCCCTCACTGCTCGCACGATCCGGAACCACGCGCTGGCCGGTGAGCAACATGCCGGCCATCTCGCCCAACATCAGCTTCAGCGCAATCGCTGGCGTGCGGATGATGGCCGGCCGATGCAGCGCCTTGGCGAGCGCGCTTGCGAATTCGGCGTTGGTGACGGGATGTGGAGCAGTGCCGTTGTAGGCGCCGCTGGCGGAGTCGGTTTCGGCGAGCCAACGAATCATGCGGACCAGGTCGTGCCGGGTGATCCAGCTCATCCATTGCTTGCCGTCGCCCATCGGCCCGCCAAGGCCGAATTTGAATGGCGGCAACATCTTCTCGAGTGCGCCGCCGTCGGCTGCCAGCACGATGCCGGTGCGCAGCAGACAGACGCGTACGCCGAGCGCTTCCGCTTTTGTCGCTTCCGCTTCCCACGCCACGCATAGCGTAGCCGCGAAGTCATCGCCGGGACTGGATTCCTCCGTCAGCTTTTCATCGCCTCTCGCGCCGTACCAGCCTATCGCTGATCCGGAGACCATCACTTTGGGCGGCGAGTCCTGGGCCGCCATCCACTCATTCAAGCGGCGCGTCGTTCCGATCCGAGAATCGAGAAATGCCTGCCTGCGTTGGTCGCTCCAGCGACGGTCCGTCAGGTTTTCGCCAGCGAGGTTGATGACTACGTCGACGTTGCCCGCGTCGTCGAGGCTGTCGATCGCCATCGCGCCTTCCGGCAAGCAAGCATTTGCTCGCGGCACATTGCGAGTAAGGACGGTCACGCGATGCTGGTCCGCGAGCAGTCGCGAGCAAAGCGGTTGGCCGATGAATCCGGTGCCACCGGTGATCAGGTAATGCATGCGTTACTCCGAGTGCCGCCGACAGTAGGCCTTACGGCAGGATCTCACACTGATGTCAGCGGCCGCGCAGGAACAATCGGTCCAACTCCGCCATCGTCAATTGAACCGTTGTTGGGCGGCCATGATTGCACTGCCCCGACCGTTCAGTGATTTCCATTTCGCGGAGCAGGGCATTCATTTCCGGAATGGTCAGGCGGCGGTTGGCTCGGACCGAGCCGTGGCATGCCATCGATGAAAGCAGCGCGTTTTCGACTTCCTGGATGCGACGCGAATCGCCGTGGGTGATCACATCGGCGATCACGTCACGAACCAGCGCAGCTATGTCAGCATCGTCGAGCAGCAGCGGAACCTGGCGCACTAATACAGACTGCGGGCCACTGCGACGAATCTCGAAACCAAGGGCTTCAAAACGTGGCCCGTGTTCTTCGGCGGCAGCGGCTTCTTTTTCGCTGACGGCTAGTTGCATCGGTACAAGCAATCGCTGCGAGCGAATGTCGCCGGCGTCGTGTTGCGCCTTCAGCTTTTCGTACGTGATGCGCTCGTGTGCTGCGTGCATGTCGACCACGATCAAACCGTGTGCGTTCTGAGCAAGAACGAACACGCCATGCAGTTGGGCGATGGCGAAGCCAAGTGGCGGAATGTCGGATCCATCGGCATCATCCGGAATCGCCCCAAACTCGTGGCCTTGCGTGGTTGGCGCGCCGCTGGGAACGCCGCGTACTTGGCCGATCAGAGCAGCGTAATCGCCCATCCCATCGCGTACGCCCAGCCCAAGTCCACTTTGGTCTCGGTACTGCGGCCACGATGCCGCCATGCCGATGCTTTCCTGACTGCCGGCGTGCGGCGCAGCGCCGAGCGCGTTGCCTGCGCGCGTGCCAGCCAACGCTTCATTAAGACTGCGATAGATGAAATCGTGGACCAGCCGACCTTCGCGAAAACGCACTTCGCTCTTGGCCGGGTGCACGTTGACATCGACCAAAGCCGGGTCGACTTCCAGGAACAACACGTAGGTGGGATGGCGGCCGTGGTAGAGCACATCGGCATAAGCCTGGCGTACCGCGTGGGTGACCAGGCGATCCTTCACGAGGCGCCCATTGACGTGGAAGTATTGCTGGTCCGATTGGCTGCGCGATGCAGTCGGCAAACCTACCCAACCACGCAAGCGCAAACCGGCGGCGTGGTGATCGATGGCCAGACTGTTGCCGATGAAATCATTTCCGAGCACATCGCCAATGCGCCGTGCGCCGTCTTCGCGCAGCAATGCGGGCTTAAGCAAGCGAACCGCCTTGCCGTTGTGACGCAGCTGGAATTCGACGCCATCACGAGCCAGCGCAATCGACTTCACCAGTTCGTCGATATGGCCGAACTCGGTGCGCTCGGCGCGCATGAATTTGCGCCGCGCCGGGACGTTGAAAAACAGGTCGCGCACTTCGATGGTGGTGCCGGTCGGGTGTTGCGCTGGTCGCATCGGCGTGACTTTGCCGGCGCTCACTTCGATCGTCCGCGCCATCGCGTCGGCTGGCGTGCGCGAGGTCAGCACGAAACGCGACACCGATGCAATCGACGGCAGGGCTTCGCCGCGAAATCCGAGCGTGGCGACCCGCTCCAAATCGTCAAAGCTGGCGATCTTGCTGGTGGCATGCGACAGGATAGCGAGTGGCAGATCATCGGCGTGGATGCCGCCGCCGTCATCGCGAATTCGAATCAGCCGAGCGCCACCTGCTTCGATATCGATTTCAATTCGGGTCGCGCCCGCATCGAGACTGTTCTCGATGAGCTCCTTGACGACCGATGATGGCCGCTCGATGACTTCACCAGCAGCGATCTGGTTGACAAGTTCAGCGGGCAGGGCGTGAATACGGGACATTGAGCGGACCGGGGAAACCGATCAGCATTCTAGCGGGTGCGACGTGGCCGCCATCCGGCGACCACGCGCAGTGGGACCAATCAGCTAGCGGGAATGCGCAGAACTTCGCCGACGCGCACGTTGTTGCTGCTTAGCTTGTTGAGCGAACGCAAAGCGTCGACGCTGGTGCTGTGGCGGTTTGCGATGATGGAAAGCGATTCGCCTGCGCCGACCACGTGTCGCGATGCTTTCGCGGCATTGGTGTTCAAGGCGAACTGGCTGCCGTCGGGTGGGGCGATGCGGAAGTAGTTGCGCGCGCCTTCGATGATCGCCTTTGCGAGCTTTTCGCGATGTCCGGAATCCTTGAGCCTGTTCTCTTCGATCGGATTGCTGATGAAAGCAGTCTCGACCAGGATCGACGGCACGTCTGGCGAACGCAGCACGATGAAGTTGGCGCGCTCGACATAGCTGCGGTGGGTCGGACCGATCTGTCGCAACGCGGCCAGCACTTGGTCGGCAACCGTGTTGCTGGCGCCCATCGTCGCGCCTTGTTGCAGATCGAGAAGGACGGCGGCCAGGTCGGCGTCCTTGTCATCCAGGCTTACTCCGCCGATCAAATCCGCGCTGTTCTCGCGGTCAGCCAACAGTCGTGCCGACTCGCTGGTGGCGCCGCGCGGCGACAGCACCCAGACCGACGAACCCTGCGCGGTGCAGTTGGCAGGACAGGCGTCGGCGTGGATCGACACGAACAGGTCGGCATGCGCTTTGCGGGCGATTGCGTAGCGTTGTTTGAGCGGTATATAGACGTCGCTATTGCGGATCAGCATGGCGGACATGCCGGGTTCGCGATCGATCTGCGCCTTCAATTCGCGAGCCACTTTCAGTGTTAGTTCCTTCTCGTAGCTGCCGCTGGCACCGATCGCACCGGGATCCTTGCCACCGTGGCCCGCATCGACCGCGATCAACACCTTGCGTCCTGCAGCCTGTGCCGGCAATACATCGGCAAGCTTTTTCGTCGGCGCAGCAGATGCCGTCTTCGGGTAGAAATCCAGCACCAGCCGATGGCCAAACCTGGCATCGGGCGCGAGCAGGAAACTCTTTGGCCTGACCGTGTCGCCAAGGTTGAACACCGCGCGCGAATCGGTCCTGCCTTGTTTTCCGACGCGCACGGATTTCAGCAAGCCCTTGATCTCAGGGGTTGTAAATCCTTCAACGAACTTGCTGTTGCGGAAGTCGAGGACGACGCGATCAGGGTCTGCAAGGTCGAACAACTTGTAGTCGGCCGGCCCGCTGAGGTCGAAAACGACACGGGTATATTCCGGGCTGGCCCAGCTACGGACCGAGCGGATGTCCGCGCCAAACGCTGACGTGCAAGCGACCAGCAGGGTCGCCGCTGCGGCCCAACAAATCCCCTTTTCCCACCTGATCGTGTCCATGGGTGACGATTGAACGCCGACTCGACGCAGAATTCAACCCCTTTCTCGTTATAAATCCGCAGGCTGCGGAACACTGCTCAGGAATCACTCCACCTTTCTAGCGCGTCGACACCACGTCGGGACAGTCCGTTGGCTCGCAGATTTCGCTGCGCTGCGGCATGATTTAGTTCGATCCGAAGGTCGGCCGGCGGGATGCGCTTGCCGCCGCGCTCAGGCCACTCGATAAGAATCAGGGCGTCGGAATCAGCCAGGTCCGGCAGGCCCAGCCACTCGACTTCTTCGGGATCGGCCAAGCGGTACAAGTCGAGGTGATGGCCTCGGTTGGCGTTCAGCGAATACGACTCGATAAGGCTGTAAGTTGGGCTTTTTACGCGCTCGCCCACGCCGAGCGCCTGCAACAGCGCTCGCGCGAATGTGGTCTTGCCTGCGCCGAGATCACCGCAAAGGTGGATCACTAAACCTCGCGACGCTGCGGGCGCGAGTCGTTTAGCCAGTTCGACCAGCGCCGGTTCGTCCAGACCTTGACGATCAAACGATTCGCAGTCCCGCATCATGCCGAAAACGTGTTGACCAGACTGCGCAGTGTCTGAAACAGATCGGTCGCGATCAGGCCTCGAGGATTATTGCCCGCCGCGATATCGCCAGCTCGCGCATGGACTGCGACGCCCAGCCGCGCAGCGTCCCAAGCCGAGATGCCTTGTCCCATCAGCGCGGCGATGACTCCAGTTAGTACGTCGCCCATCCCGCCACTCGCCATGCCGGGATTACCCCACGGGCACACCGCGACATGGCCATCTGGATCGGCAATCAAACTGCCCGCACCTTTCAACACCACGACCGCGTTGTAGCGCCCGGCAAGTTCGCGGACCGCGCCGTAACGATCATTCTGGATTTCCGCCGTTGTTTTGCCGAGCAATCGCGTCGCTTCGCCGGGATGTGGTGTCAGCACGTGCAAACCGTGTTTTGGACTTGGTAGCGACGAACGCAAAATCACCTCGCCGCCAGCGAATCGCACCGATTCGCGCGACAACAGGTTCAGTGCATCGGCGTCGATCACGCTAGGCAGGCCGCTGTGCAGGGCCGCATCCCACAGCGCGTGGCCCCAAGCGGCTTGGCCAAGTCCCGGTCCGAGCGCGATCACGTCGACGCCTTCGAGCAGCGATTTCAATTCCTGCGGGCCATCGACGCCATGCGCCATCAGTTCCGGTCGTGCTGAATTGATCGCCGCGACATTGGCCGCGCGCGTTGCGACGCTGACCTTCCCCGCGCCGCAATGCAGCGCGGCTTCGGCGGTCATTCGGATGGCGCCGCCAAAACCGTGATCGCTGCCGAGTGCCAGCACGTGACCGTACAAACCCTTGTTCGCGTTGCGCAGGCGCAGTGGCAAGACGTAACCAATGTTCGCATCAAGCAATCGTGCGTCGGGAGCGATGGCTAGGCGAGCAGCAGGTGGGATGTCGAGCGTCTCGAGTTCAAGTTCGCCGCAATAATCTAGCGCGTCGCCGGTAAACATCCCGCGCTTCCAGGCAACGAAGCTTATCGTCGCTGTCGCGCGCAAGGCCACGCCGCGCGGCACGCCGTGATCGGCGCAAAGGCCGGACGGGATGTCCAGCGCGAGTACCGGCCGGTTGCTGGCGTTGATCTGTTCGATGAGCGCGGCCGCCGCATCGTCAACGTTTCGATCCAGGCCAATGCCAAACAGACCATCAACAATCACATCGACCGATGGAAGGTTGCCGGCGGTTTCAAACGAGATTTCATGGCCACCTGCGGCACCAAAGCGTTCGCGCGCGACGATCGCGCCACCGCGCGGCTCGCCGAAGCTGATGGCGTGCACATCGAAGCCTTCGTATAGCGCCGTCGCACCAAGCAGCCAAGCGTCGCCACCGTTGTTACCGGTGCCGCACAGCAATAAAAGTCGACGGGAGTCGGGCCAGCGGCGACGCAGGCATGTGAATGCGGCGCTCGCGGCGCGCTGCATCAGCACCGGGCCGGGAATGCCGCAGTTGTGGATGGCGCGGCGGTCGATCTGGCGGACTTGGTCGGCGGTGTACAGCGCGGTGGCGATATTGGCAGGCATGGCCGGATGATACCGGCAGGTCGCTGGACCGGGTGCTTCTCGTTGTGGGCAATCGCGGCCAGCTTCAGGCGCTGTGCGAAAATTGGCGCATGTCTGCCGTAATTCCCACCGACTACAACGCGTTGCTCGACGATATCCGGCGCTGGGCCGGCGACCTTGGCTTTCAGGACGTGGGTATAGCCGGCATTGATCTCGCCGAAGACGAAGCGCATCTGTTGTCCTGGCTCGACGATGGCCTGCATGGCGACATGGCCTGGATGCAGCATCACGGCAGTAAACGCAGTCGCCCGGACGAACTGGTGCCCGGAACGCTGCGGGTGATTTCAGTACGCATGGATTATCTGCCGACCGGCATCCGCGATGGCTGGGAAGCGCTCGCCGATGCCGACACTGCCTACGTGTCGCGCTATGCGTTGGGCCGCGACTACCACAAGCTGATGCGTGGGCGACTACAAAAATTGGCCGACCGCATTGCCGAGCAGGTCGGGCCGTTCGGCTATCGAGCCTTCGTCGATTCCGCACCTGTTCTGGAACGCGCCTTGTCGCGTGATGCCGGCATCGGATGGATCGGCAAGCACACCTGCCTGATCGACAGCGGCGGCGGTTCCTGGTTTTTCCTCGGTGAGCTTTACACCGACTTGCCGCTGCCGTTGAGCGAACGTGCGGCTGCGCACTGCGGCACCTGCGCGCGCTGCATGGATGTCTGTCCGACCGGCGCCATCATCGCGCCGTATCGCGTCGACGCGCGACGCTGCATTTCCTACCTGACCATCGAGCTCGACGGACCGATTCCGTTGGACCTGAGGCCGCTGATCGGCAACCGCATCTACGGCTGCGATGATTGCCAACTAGTCTGCCCGTGGAACAAATTCGCCCAGCCGACTTCGGAAGCGGACTTCGCGCCGCGCAATGATCTTGATCGCTCCAGCCTGATCGAACTGTTCGCGTGGACGGAAAACGAGTTCATGCAACGCACCGAAGGATCGGCAATTCGCCGCATCGGATTCGAGCGCTGGTCGCGAAACATCGCCGTAGCACTGGGCAACGCAACCCAGTCCGACGCCACGGTGACCGCGTTGTGCTCCCGTGTGCACGACCCTTCCGAAGTTGTTCGCGAGCATGTGCAATGGGCGCTGACGAGACACGGACGTGCGTCAGCAGAGCCATCCAAAAACGAGTTCGGCTCGGCCTTATGACAAGCAGAATTCGTGATGGCCGCGAATTCGATGCGCCGCTTGCGGACGTTCTGCTCGATTCGTTCGACGGCGAGTGACGAGGAAGACTGCTCGAATCTGGCTTGCCGCCTCTGCTGCAATGCACTAGAATAACCGGTTCGCTCGCCCGGTCTGTCCGGTTTTGCGAGTGAACTCAAGCATCACGTACCCAAGAATAACTACTAGAGGCAAGCTCATGAGTTACGCAGTGATTGTGACAGGCGGTAAGCAATACCGCGTCATGGAAGGCGAGACGCTCCGCGTCGAGAAGCTCGATGGCGACATCGACAGTGAAGTAAAGTTTGACCAGGTTCTGCTGATTGGTTCGGGCGATAGCATCAACATCGGCGGCCCGCTGATCTCCGGCGCCCTGGTTGCCGCGACGATCACCAAGCACGGTCGCGCCGACAAGATCCGCATCATCAAATTCCGTCGCCGCAAGCACCACATGAAGCAGCAGGGGCATCGGCAGCATTACACCGAAATCAAGATCACCGGCATCAATGCCGGTGACAAGAAGTAAGGAGCGCACTAGCCATGGCACACAAAAAAGCTGGCGGTTCAACCCGCAACGGCCGTGATTCAAACCCCAAGTATCTCGGCGTGAAGATCTACGGCGGCCAAGCCATCGAAGCCGGTAACATCATCGTTCGCCAGCGCGGAACGCGCTTTCATCCGGGCGTCGGCGTTGGCCTGGGTCGCGACCACACCCTGTTCGCATTGACCAACGGCGTGGTGGCGTTTTCCGTCAAGGGCGCTGAAAGACGCAATACGGTCAGCGTCCTCGCTAACTGAACAAGCACCCCCGTTTTCGCGAAAGCCCCGCCGCGTGCGGGGCTTTTCGTTTTCGCCGCAGACACTGGATGATTGAGCCATGCAATTCGTAGACGAAGCCACCATAACCGTCATCGCAGGTGACGGCGGTAGCGGTTGCGTCAGTTTCCGCCGCGAGAAATTCATTCCATTCGGTGGACCGGATGGCGGTGACGGTGGCGGCGGCGGCAGCGTTTGGCTACTTGCCGATGAAGGCTTGAACACACTGGTCGACTTCCGTCACCTGCGCACCCACAAGGCGCGCCGTGGCGAGAATGGCATGGGTCGACAGATGGCCGGCAAGGCTGGCGACGACGTGGTCGTGCGAGTGCCAGTTGGTACCGTCGTCTACAACGTCGAAACCGAAGAGCAAATCGGCGACCTCACCGAAGACGGCGACCGTTTGCTGGTCGCCACGGGCGGTATGGGCGGGCAAGGGAACATCCATTTCAAGAGTTCCGTCACGCGCGCACCGCGACGCTCGACTCCGGGTACGCCGGGTGAAGAGCGCGGATTGCGGCTGGAGTTGAAGGTGCTGGCCGATGTCGGTCTGCTCGGCTTTCCGAATGCGGGCAAGTCCACCTTTATTCGCGCGGTATCGGCGGCAGTGCCGAAAGTGGCCGACTATCCTTTCACGACGTTGCAACCGCATCTCGGCGTCGTCCGCATCGATACCGATCAGAGTTTCGTCGTCGCCGATATCCCTGGTCTTATTGAAGGCGCGGCTGACGGTGCGGGACTTGGCGTGCAGTTTCTCAAGCATGTGGCGCGAACGCGGTTGTTGCTGCACGTAGTTGATCTTGCACCGCAGGACGGTGAAACCGATCCGTTCCAGCAGATTCGCACCATCGAGCGCGAGCTGAAAAGTTTCGATCCCGAGCTGCTTGATCGGGAGCGTTGGCTGGTTTTCAACAAGGCCGACCTGTTGCCCGAAGACGAGCGCCAGAAGGTTGCCAAGGCGTTGATTCGACGCCTCAAGTGGAAGCAGCCGTGGTATTTCGTTTCGGCGATTGCGCGTGAGGGAACTTGGCAGGTTTGCCTGGATATCCAGCGTTATTTTGATGAGTTAAAGCGTGATGCTGTCGAGGCGGCGAAGAACGAGGAGTAGGAGCGTAGGGTGGATCCCCGTAGGAAATCCACCTGCTTTGTAAGTGACGGTATTGATTGATTTCCGTTCGTCAGTACAACAACAGTGGATTTCCTTCGGTGCTCGACCATCGGTGGATTCGCTGAGCGGATCCAGCCTACAGCGTTGCTTTTATCTCGTGGCCCCAAGACTCCAGCTGATCGATTAGTTCGAGCTTCGGGGCGTTGGCGGGATCGTCGCGGAGTTCCTGCAGGCGCTGGAAATATTCGTCCAATGTCAGCGTGGTCAGCGGTGTTGATGTGGTCAAACGAGTGCGCCGATATTCTTCCCAGCGTGCTTGCTCAGCGTCGCTCAGAAGTTCGGGCCAGTTACGCGCTCTATAGCGAAACAGCAATTCCGGATAGCGTGGATCGCTGAAGCGCCATTCTCGTTGTGCCAGTTGCTCTGACGGGCAAGCGCGGACCGCTTGCAGCTGGCGACGATCGCCATCGGGCAGGAAGCCGGAGTAGAGGGATAGTTCCGGATCGGTGGTCGGTTCAAACGGCGGCGCATGGCCGAACACGCTGCGCACTTTTTCAGCCAATCCATCGGCCGCACGCAATCGCTCAAGGTTCGCAAGGCAACGTTCCACGTCCAGACCAAGCCGTGCGTGATCGACGCCGTTCAAAGTCGCCAGCGGTGCAATCGCCGGTGAGCGATTGGCGTGGATAGCCTTCAAGGGAATTCGCGCGATGCCTTCCGGTAAATCAGCCTTGGAAACAAACACGCGATCGGCGATGTCCACGGCATCCAGTTCGATCAGTTCGGTGGGGTCGGTCTCCAGATCGACCACGATCACGGCATTGGGCAAGGTCGGATGTGCCGCCAATGGCGCGATCAGCGCAAGGCAGCCGCGCGCAGCCGGGTAACGCGACGACACATGCACCAGAGGCGTCATTCGCGCCACGTTGATCAGCTCGAACACGCGCTGCTTTCGGCGCAACGCAAAGTAGAAGTCAAACAGCTTGGGTTGGCGAACCCGGATCAGTCGCGCCAACGCGATCAAGGCACGCACATCGGACAGCGCATCGTGGGCACGTTGCTGGTCGAGATGATTGGCGCGCGCCAGATGCTCAAGCCTGAAACTGGCAGAGCCATCTTCACGCAATGGCCACTCGATACCCTCCGGCCGCATCGCGTAGCACATGCGGGCGAGGTCGATCAGGTCCCAGCGAGAATTGCCGTCCTTCCACTCGCGTTGATAGGGATCGTGGAAATTTCGATAGAGCAGGTGACGGGTGAACTCGTCATCAAAACGCAAAGAGTTGTAGCCAACGCCGCAGGAACCGGGCTGTGAAAACTCGTCGTTGACACGTGCAGCGAACTCACTTTCGATCAGGCCGTCACGCTGCATTTGTTGCGGCGTAATGCCGGTGATCATCACCGCGTCGGGATGCGGCAAGCCGTCGCTGGCGGGCTGGCAGAAGATTTCGATCGGCTCACCGATGATTTCGAGATCCATCGTCGTGCGGATCGCTGCGAACTGCGACGGGCGATCGCGGCGCGAGTCGGCGCCAGTGGTTTCGTAGTCGTGCCACAAAAAAGTGTTCACGCTTTCATTCCTCGCTGCCGTCAATGGCGAAGGGCACAATAGCGCAAGGACAACGATGGGACTCACACGATGACTAGCAGCGGCGGCGGCAACCTGATCTGGATCGACCTGGAGATGACCGGACTGGATCCCGACACCGATTCCATCATCGAGATCGCCACCGTCGTCACCGATTGCCAACTTAATGTGCTCGCTGAAGGCCCGGAGTTTGCCATCCATCATCCCGCGTCGCGGCTGGAGGTCATGGACGACTGGAACCGCAACCAGCATCGCCGGTCTGGCCTCTGGAAGCGCGTGGTTGACACGGATATCACGATCGGCGTCGCCGAGGCACGCACCGTCGAATTCCTTGCCAAGTGGATTGATGTCGGCGAGTCGCCCATGTGCGGTAACTCCATTTGCCAGGATCGTCGCTTTCTCTGCCGACTGATGCCGCGACTGGAACGCTACTTCCACTATAGAAACCTGGACGTCTCCACCATCAAGGAACTCGCTCGGCGTTGGTCACCGGAAGTCGCGCAGGGCTTCAGCAAAACATCGGCTCATACCGCACTCAGCGATGTGCACGATTCGATTGCCGAACTGGCGTATTACCGACCCTTCCTCGGCCGCTTGTCGGGACTCGATCGACCGACGAGCTGACCGCGTTCGTCAGCGCCAGGTCGTCTGTGCACTGATAATCGTATTGGTCTTGCCGCCAACCCACACGCCACCATTTCGAAAGTCGATCCTGATCGCCGCATCGTGGCCAATTTCGCGGCCTTGGCTGACCCGGTAACCGCGCGTCAGCGGGTCGTCGGGGGCGGCAACCTCGATATATGCGGCGATCAAGCCGTTGGCCGCGCCTGAGGCGGGATCTTCGACGATGCCAACGCCAGCGGGAAATGCCCGTACCACCAAGTCATGGTCGCTGCTGTCGCTGCGGGCGAACACGCACAGGCCCATGCTCTGGGTCGCCTCTGCGAGTTCGCCGATGAGCGCATGGTCAGGCCGCCATGCGCGCAATTCCGCTTCGTCTGCGAGTTCTGCAAGCCACCAGCGACGCCCGCCTTCGACGAAAGCAGGGGGCAAATTTCCCAGCGCCACATCGGCAAACAGGCCGCGTAAACGAGGCTCGTTGTCCAAGCCTGTTTGCAATACCCGCCCCGCTGGCGACTGCACAAACAGATCGCGCTCTCCCTCCACACCTTCGCTGCGTATTTCGAGCAGCCCTGCCGCGCACTCCTGCACCAGCAAGCCGTCGCGCGCCTCGGCGATGCAGCACTGCAGCACGGCGTGCGCGCTGCCGACGCTGGGGTGTCCCGCAAACGCGATCTCGCGTGTTGGCGTGAAGATACGGACTCGATAACTTGCTGACTGGTCGATTGGCGGCAGCAGGAACGTTGTTTCGACCAGATTCGTCCAGCACGCATACGACTGCATTTGTTCAGCACTCCAGCCATCCGCATCGACCACCACCCCTAGCGGGTTTCCACCGCCCATCGTGCGGGCGAAAACATCCAGTTGCAGATAGCGTGAAACGAGCATGGCAGGGTAGCGTCGACGTGGCCGCGCAGTTTAGCAATGCACTCGCAGGCGTCTTGGATCATTACGTCGCAGGTCATCGAGAGCCGCCTACGGCTCCTTTCCTGCTCCATCCACCCCGACTGACTTGCCGAACTCTTGTGTCACGCCGTACGCTAGGCGAAGGTTCGGCACGCAGGTGCCGACCAGCTCACATGAGCGGGTGTCGTCTAGTGGCAAGACAGCAGCTTCCCAAGCTGCGAACGTGGGTCCGATTCCCATCACCCGCTCCAACGCCCTTCTTCGAAATTTGGAAAGGCTTCAGTCGGCGGCACACTTCGCGATCAGAAAAACGCACGCAGTCCAATGGTGATATTGCGGCCAGGCAGCGGTGCCTGCGCCTTTATGAGAGACGTGGCCAGGCGCTGGGTCTGGTTGGTCAAGTTGTTGGCATCAAGGAAGGCGGTGATTTCGGTGCGGTCGTTGCTGAAGAGGCTGCGTTCGATGTGCGCGGTGACTGAGGTGAAACCGGAGGTATCGGTTTCGAGGTCTGCCGCGTTGTCCTGCTTGAAGTAGCGCACCACGCCGACGCTGGCGCGCCAGTTGTCGTTTTTCCAGAGCAGTGCGGTGCCGAAACGGCCTGCGGGGATGCGAGGCAGGTTGCCGCCATCGATCAGGGTCGCGCGAACACTGTCGCCCCAAACGCGCAGGTCGTAGTGGCCGTTGCTGCCAGTGCCGAGGTGGAAAGTGGCTTCCGCCTCGAAGCCACGGAAACGCGAATCGGCTGCAGTCCAGACGCGCACCGGCAAGTCGTCCTCCTCCAGCCCGGTATCGGCGAGATAAATGAAGTCATTGAAGCGGTTGTAGTAGGTGGCGATTTTTGCGTCAACGAAATCGCTGTGATAGTGAAGTCCGATCTCGGCTTGCTGGGCGGTTTCAACGTCCAGATTCGAATCACCTACCTCGAAAGTGGAGGATGCGAGATGAGGACCATTGGCGAACAGTTCCTCCTCGGCTGGCGCCCGCTCGGCGCGATCCAGGTTGAAACTCAAATGCCAGTTGTTGTCGAATCGCCACGCCGCGCCGGCGGAAAGGCTGATTGGCGTGAAGCTTCGCTCGCTGTCGTTGTCGGGCTCGCTGCTTTGCCGATCGGTGCGAGCGCCAAGTTCCACTTTCAGCGGACCAAATTCCTTTTGCTCGATAAGGAAAACGCCGATCCCTTTGCTCGATGTTGGCGGCACGAAGCTCTCTTCGCCGATCGCGGCGAAATCGCGGTTGAAAAATTGAAAGCCGAACGCACCCGACCAACCGCCGATCGGCGAATGGGTTGCCTGAAAACGACCCTCGTTGGACTGGTTGATAAACGTGGTGCCTACTTCCTCTCCTTCAAACTCGATGTGCTCGTAGTCGGAATGGCGGAAGCTGGCGTCAATGCGATCAAGTCCATTGACGGGGGTGATGAAGCCGCCCTTCAGATCGTATCGCGTTTGCTCCATGCCGATCCGGACCGCAGGTTCCCCCTCTTCCGGATCACCAGGCTCTGCAGGGTTGCCGTAGTTGTTGAGATAGCGGGAAAGGGAAAGGCCAAGAAAGCCCCAGTCGCCCAGAACCGATCCGCCGACCGCGCCGGATTTGGTGCGAACGAAACTGTTCGCCAACGTGCCGCCGGGAATCTCGTAGTTGTCTTCGTCACGATCAAGGCCGTCGAAGTGCAGCGCAAAGTTCTCGTTACCGGCATCGACACGAAACATGCCCGTGCGACCGTCAGATCCGCGGTCGTAATTGACCTGCGCGCGTCCGCTGAACCCGTTGAGCGGTGCTCGTTCTGGAATACGCCCATCTATCGCGTTGACAACGCCGCCGATCGCTCCTGATCCGTAGAGCAAGGTCGAAGGGCCTTTCAGAATTTCAATTTGCTCGGCCAGGAATGGCTCGATCGTCGTTGCGTGGTCCTGGCTGACATTGGAGACATCGGAAGAGCCCAAGCCATCGCCGAGGACCGCCACACGCGAACCGTCCAGTCCACGAATCACCGGCCGGCCTACACCGTTGCCGAAGGATGTGGTTTGCACACCCGGAATACCGGAGACCGTCTGCCCAATCGTTCCCGAGCGCGCATCGTCCAGCGCCGCGCCTGCCAGTACGCTGACCGGCGTGACGATCTGGTCGCCGGTCTGCCGAAACGGCACCGACAGGACCACAATTTCCCTCAGCGTCTCCGGCGAATCTGGACGTTCGCCTGATGGTCCCGTCGTGTCGTCACCACTTTGCGGGTCGGCCGGCATGGTGCCTTGGGCGTCGGTGTCCAACATCGAGGACTCGTTATTGGCCGGATCTGCAGCGGGAGCGACAGCGTGAACGAATGTTGGCTGGAAGATCGCAAAAAGCGAGGCACTGATGGCGACGGACAAGAGGGGGCGATTCATAGGTGGGTCAATCCTGATGATATGATGAGACGAATGATATAACATTGCAATAAGAATTCGTCGAGCGTGTCAGAGGTCAGGTCGCCGGATTTCAACGCCGCTAACCGATCCTCCACACTCGCGTTATGCCGGCGCTGCAATTGGCAAGTCAATTCGTTCAGCCACCTACCGCAATTGTTATGTTATAACACCATCCATGCCAGTCTCCAAACATTCCAACAAGCCCTCGCTTGCGGACCGCTTCGGTGCGACCGCATCGTTCCTGTGCGCATTGCATTGCGCGCTGTTGCCGGTGTTCTTCGCTGCCTTGCCGGCGCTGGGCTTGTCGTTCCTTGCCGACCACGCCTTAGAGCGCGCTTTCGTTGGGTTCTCGGTAGCGTTGGCGATAACATCTCTGGTGTTCGGCTTTCGCCGACATCGTCGCTTTGCAGCGTTCGTCCTCATGATCCCCGGCGTCGTGCTGTTGCTGATTGGCGTGCTGGTCAACGTCGATCACACCAATCTCAGCCACGCCGTCCTGGTCAGCATGGGCGGAGTTCTGGTGATGTGTGCGCACATCGCGAACTTGCGGCTGGCTCATGCGCACACGCACAGCGCAGCGTGCGCTTGCCCACCAGCGTTGCATTGACCGACCGCTGAGACGAGCGGCGAAGATCGCCGCTGGTAATGCCGGAGTTGGCCAATCGCACCGACGGATTGCTGCGGTGATTGTGTAACGACCGCGCCGCTGACTAGGATGCGTGGCCATCATGTCAAACCACGACCACGATCATCACGGCCATAGCCACGCTGCGATCGATGACGAGAGTCGCTCGCATGGCGCCGTGTTTGTCGATGATTCTAAGCGCACCCGACGCTTGCTGATTGCATTCGTGCTGACCTTGATCACGATGGTCGCGGAAGCGGTAGGCGGCTGGTTGTCGGGCTCATTGGCGTTGATCGCTGATGCGGCGCACATGCTGGTCGACTCGGCGGCCTTGATGTTCGCTTGGCTAGGAGCATTATTCGCCCGCCGTCCAGCCGATGCGCGGCGATCGTTTGGTTATGTCAGGCTGGAGATATTGGTCGGCTATACCAACGCGTTGAGCCAGCTGATCCTGGTCGCGTGGATCTGCATCGAAGCCGTAACGCGCTTCAGCAATCCGCAGCCAATCCTGTCGGGAATGATGCTCGGCGTGGCTGCAGTTGGCCTGGTCGTCAACGCGGCCGTTCTAATGACATTGGGTGGCCACGATCACGACGACGTCAATACCGCAGGTGCCCGATTGCATGTGATTGGAGACTTGCTCGGATCGGTCGGCGTTGTAGCGGCAGCGTTGCTGATTCGCTGGATGGATTGGCTCTGGGCCGATCCGGCGATTTCTATCATTGTGTCGCTGTTGATACTCAACAGCGCCTTGCGCTTGTTGGCGCGCTGCGCGCATATCCTTTTGGAAGGCACGCCGGACGGGGTTGAGGTCGAGGAAATCGCCTCGACACTTCGTGATTCCGTGGCGGGCGTCAGCGACGTGCATCACCTGCATGTCTGGCAACTCGCCGGCGGCAGCCGCATCGCTACCTTGCATGTTCGTCTTGACGGCAGCGTCCTGCCTGACCCGACCATCGTCGCGATCCAGGCCATTCTGCGTGGGCAATTCCGGATTGGTCATTCCACCGTGCAGATCGAAGGTTTCGATAGCGTGGAAGCCGATTGCAGCGATTGCCGTTGATTTTTCGGTGAAGTCGACTGGTTCTATTACCATGCAGCGTTGCCGCTGACTTGCGCTTTGGCGGTGCGCTGTTATCCTGCGCGGCTGTTTGTACACTGAATTATCGAGGAAGTTATGGGACGTGGTGACCGCAAGACCCGCAAGGGCAAGATTGCAATCCGCAGCTACGGCAATGTCCGTCCGCATGCCGAGAAGTCCAGCGACAAGGCTGTCGCGAGTACGCCAGCTCGGAAGAGCGCCAGCGCGGCTGCCAAGCCTGCCGTGAAGAAGGCTGCGGCAAAGAAGACCGCCGTCAAGAAGTCGGCCTGATTCTCGCCAGATCAGCCGCCTGGGCTGATCAGGTTCGGTAGTCCAAGCGCTCGACGCCTGCGCGCCAAGTTCGGTGATTCAGGTTTCCGCCGATCCAGTAACAAAGTTCGGCCGGTTGCTCGACATTCCACGCTATCCAGTCGGCGTTTTGGCCGACGAACAACTGTCCGCGATCACGCAGGCCAAGCGCCTGCGCGGCATGTCGCGTAGTTCCCAGCAGCGCTTCGCTGGGCGTGAGGCGAAACAGCGTGCACGCCATGTTCATCGCAAGCCGCAGCGACAGGAGCGGCGACGTGCCGGGATTGAGATCGGTCGCGACCGCCATCGCCACGCCATGCTCGCGCAACGCGCATATCGGCGGCAGATGCGTATCACGCAGCGCGTAGTAGGCACCCGGTAGCAATACCGCGACTGTTCCCGCCGCTGCCATCGCGCGCACGCCTTCGATACTTGTGTGCTCGATGTGATCGGCCGACAGGCCGTTATAGCTCGCGCTCAGCGCCGCACCACCGGAATCGGTGAGCTGGTCGGCATGGAGTTTCACAGGTAGCCCAAGCGTGCGAGCCGTGGTGAATACACGAGCCGTCTGCGCAGGGCTGAATCCAACTGACTCGCAAAATGCATCGACCGCGTCGGCCAATCCCGTTTCGGCAACTGCTGGCAGCATCACTTCGCACAGGTGATCGACGTATTCGTCCTGGCGACCAATGAATTCCGGCGGCATGGCATGCGCTCCGAGAAACGTGGTCTGCACATCCATTCCAGCTCTCTGGCCAACGCGTCGTGCGGCGCGCAGCATCTTCAGTTCGCTATCCAAATCCAGCCCATAGCCGGATTTGATTTCGATCGTTGTCACGCCATCGCTCGCAAGGGCCAGCGCGCGGGGCAGAGACTGCGCCACGAGTTCATCTTCGCTGACCGAGCGCGTTGCTCGCACCGACGATGCGATGCCGCCGCCGTTGCGGGCAATGTCGGCGTAGTTGGCACCATGCAGGCGCTGCTCGAATTCGTCGGAACGGTCACCAGCAAATACCAGGTGCGTGTGACAGTCGATCAAGCCCGGCGTTACCCATTGCCCCTGCAGCGATTCAACGAATCGAGCCGATTTTTCAGCACGTTCGGGCAAAGCGTCTCGCGGACCGGCATAACAAATCACGCCATCTTTCCACCCGAGTGCAGCATTCTCGACGATGCCGAGGCGCTCGTCGCACATCGTTGCCAGGCGGCAATCCACCAGAAGGCCGTCCCAATCGTTCGCGGTTGCGTGATCGCTCATCGACGTATTATTGCAGAGCATTCGCTGGGCAATCGCTGCCTAAAGCCTGTCCGGTAGACTTCCGTCGGTTCCAGTTGCCCACCCATCCGCAATGAATGACAGCCGTCGCTACTTCGCCGATCACGTCTGGCAACCGCAAGGCTGGCTCGACAACGCCGTGCTTGAAGTCGACGAAGGTCGCTATTTGAAAGGCGCTTTGCTGGACGTCTCAACACGCGAATCGGAGTCAGCGGAAAGGCTGGGGCGCTTCGTGGTGCCCGGCATGCCGAATCTGCATTCGCACGCGTTCCAGCGTGCGATGGCTGGTTTGGCGGAACGACGTGGTCCATCCGAGGACAGTTTCTGGACTTGGCGCGAGGCGATGTATTCGTATGCGAGCCGCGTGAATCCCGATACCTTGCGCGCGATTGCGAGCCAGCTTTATGTCGAGATGCTGCAAGCGGGTTACACCCAGGTCTGCGAATTTCATTACCTGCACCACCAGCCCGACGGCCAGCCGTATGCCGATCCGGCTGCGATGTCGCTGGCCCTGCTGGAAGCTGCTGAAGAAGCCGGCATCGGCATCACGTTGTTGCCCACGCTGTACATGCGAGGAGGGTTCGATGGCCGCGCGCTCAGTGATCGGCAGCGCCGCTTCGGCCACGATGTCGACAGCTTCCTGCGTCTGGTCGAGCGCCTGCGCATGCAGGAGTGCGCGACAGTGCGGATTGGCGTTGCCTTGCACTCCCTGCGCGCCGTTCCCGAACAGGCGATGGCCGAGGTGCTCGACGGGGTCGCCAAGCTCGCCCCTTCGCGCAGCGGATTTCCGGCCAGCATGTTACCGATCCATATCCACATCGCCGAACAGATCGCTGAAGTGGATGAGTGCATTGCGGTGCGCGGAGCGCGACCGGTGCAATGGCTACTCGATCACGTAGAAGTCGATGCACGCTGGTGCCTGGTCCATGCAACGCATCTTGGAGAAACCGAAGTCAATCGATTGGCAAAAAGCGAAGCCGTCGCCGGTCTCTGCCCGACAACCGAAGCCAACCTTGGCGATGGATTGTTTCCGCTTGCCGTCTACCTGCGTGAGGGCGGGCGCATCGGCATCGGCTCCGACAGCCAGATTTCGGTATCGCCTGTCGAGGAATTGCGCTGGCTCGAATACGGTCAACGCCTGCTGACGCGATCGCGAAATGTGGCGACCGCCGATGCTGGTGGCAGCATCGGCGAAACCTTGCTGCAAGCTGCGTTGAACGGCGGGGCACAAGCCAGTGCGATGCCCATGGGTAGCCTGATCGGCGGCGATACCAGCGTACCGTCGGTGGGCAATCGTGCCGACCTCGTAGTGCTTGATGATGCATCACCGCTACTTGCCGGTCGCGATCGAAACAACGCCATCGATACGTGGTTGTTCTCCGGGAATCGCCCCCTAGTGCGAGATGCGTTCGTCAACGGGCGTTGCGTGGTGCGCGATTTCGAACACGCCGGGCAAGCGCGTATCGCCGCACGGTTTCGCGCGGCCTTGGGCAAACTCGCCGGCTAGGTCCATCCAGGTCAGCCACTTGCGGACGCCGCAGCATCGTTTCACACTCGGTGCGCCGCCATCGAGGCGGTCGTCCAGGAGGGACAGACCATGATCCGAATAGCACTGATCGACGACCACGAACTGGTCCGCACCGGTTACCGAATGATCCTTTCGGCGCAACCGGATTTCGAGATTGTCGGCGAAGCCGAAGACGGCCAAACCGGACTGCTGCTTTTGAAACGCACCGAGCCTGATGTCGCTTTGGTCGACGTGCAAATGCCGGGCCTGAGTGGCATCGAGGTCACCGACCGGGTCCGAAAACTTGATTTGCGAACGCGCATCGTCATCGTTTCGATGGTGTCCGAATCGCCGTTCCCGCGTCGCTTGCTGGCCGCAGGTGCCAGTGGCTACGTGACCAAAGGATGTTCTTCGGATGAACTGGTCAAGGCGATCCGTACCGTTGCCGATGGCCGACGCTACCTGGCGGCGAAAGTGGCTGAGCGACTGGCGCTGGATGCGCTCGACGGCAACACCGGCTCACCGTTCGAAGCACTGACGACGCGTGAACTGGAAGTCGCAATGATGCTGTCCAGCGGTCGCGATATGCAGTCGATCGCGGAAACACTCAAGCTGAGTCCCAAGACGGTGGCGACCTACAAATATCGATTATTCGAAAAACTCGATATCGACAATACGGTCGCGCTGGCGCACCTTGCCAGCATTAACGGCTTGCTGGAAGGACACGACTTCGCTAATTGATTTGCCGGGGCAACCGCAGCGCGGTTGCCCCGGCTTTGTTCATGGCGTCCCTGGTGGAGCTGGATGATCGGAGTCGGGTACGCGCTTTTCGTCGCCGACTTCCACCGACGTGACGTTCTCGCGCGCTGGTATTTCTTCCTTGCGCGTTGACAATGGAAGATCCGGTTGGTCGCCGACATTGTTCGGTGCGACCTCCGGGTTGCGTGCCTGCGCCGGTTCGGCGCTGGCCGGCGGTGCCGATTCAACATCTGGTGACTCCATGACCCGATCCACTGACGGATCGACGGTCGCCTGGATGGCTGCGACCTGATCATGGGTGGTGTTTTTAGCGTCTGGCACGGGAATAGCCATAATCGGCGCATCCGCTTCCGGTGTGCTCGTCGAGTCGCGTGACTCGCGACTCGCATGCTCGGCCGAAGCACCCGGCGACGTCGCCGCGTCGACAGCCGTCGCGACGACAGCGGCATCCGCTGTCAACTTGTGGGCGACAACAGCACTGGCATCCATCGCTGGCCACTCAGGCGGCGAAGCTTGCACCATATCGACAGCGTTCACGGCATCAAGGATTTTCGCCGTTTGTGTCGGTTCAACGGCATCGGTCGATGAAGAGACGCCGGCACCGCTCGACTCGGCATCATCCGAGGTTGCGGTCGCAGCAATCGCAGCGGAAACGCCTGCCGCTTCA
>JAYUYW010000103.1:0-2461 GCA_043752325.1 Rhodanobacteraceae bacterium
ATGATTGGGGTGCCCGGCACCGCCGAGCGCGTGTTCGGTGCGCTGCATGCCGCGCAGGTTTCGGTGGTGATGATTTCGCAAGGCTCGTCCGAGCATTCGATCTGTTGCGTGGTGCGCGGTGCCGATGCCGCGCGCGCGCGAAGGGCGCTCGACGCAGCCTTCGCGCGCGAACTGGCCGCCGGGCAGATTGAATCAATCAGCGTGCAGGCGGGGATCAGCGTGCTTGCAGCCGTTGGCGATGGCATGAGCGGAACGCCGGGCACGGCAGGTCGCTTGTTCGCCGCGCTCGGTCGATCGCGCGTCAACATCCGGGCCATTGCGCAGGGTGCTTCGGAACGCAATATTTCAGTCGCGCTCGACAGCGCGGACGCAGCACGTGCGTTGCGCGCGGCGCACTCGGGTTTCTACCTTTCCGCGCAGGCGATCTCGGTTGGCATCATCGGGCCGGGCAACGTCGGTCGCGAATTGGTGACGCAAGTGATCGATGCGACCGATCGCCTGCACGCTGACACGCATCTGGACTTGCGCGTGCGCGCCATCGCAACCAGCCGCACGATGTGGCTGGATGATCGAGGCATCGTTCCGACCGACTGGCAGTCGCATCTCGCCGGCGCACAACCGGTCGATCTGGACCACTTCACCGAACAGGTCACCGCCGCGCATCTGCCGCACGCGGTCATCATCGATTGCAGCGCGAGCTCCCAGGTTGCCGACCGGTATTCCGGTTGGTTGCAAGCCGGTATCCACGTGGTGACGCCCAACAAGCAGGCAGGTTCGGGTCCGCTGGAACGCTGGCAGGCGATACGAGCAGCGGCGGCGAGCAGTGGTGCGCGCTGGCGCTACGAAGCGACGGTTGGTGCGGGGTTGCCGATCATCCAGACCCTGCGTGACCTGATCGATACCGGTGACCAGTTGCTCGCCGTCGATGGCATCCTGTCGGGCACGCTGGCGTGGTTGTTCAATCGCTATGACGGCAGCATTGCGTTTTCCGAACTGGTTCACGAGGCGCACCGGTTGGGCTATACCGAACCCGATCCGCGCGATGATCTTTCCGGTCTCGACGTGGCGCGCAAGCTGGTGATTCTCGCGCGCGAAGCCGGCATGTCGCTGTCGCTGGATGATGTGGTCGTCGAAGGTCTTGTGCCTGCACAGCTCATTGATGTGTCGCGTGAAGAGCTACTGGACCGTCTTGGCGAACTCGATGCCGCGATGGCAGAACGTCTCGCCCAAGCGCAAACGAATAAGCACGTGTTGCGCTATGTGGCGCGACTGGATTCCAACGGCAACGCCAGCGTCGGCCTGATCGCCCTGCCCAACACGCATGCCTTCGCGCACCTGCAATTGACCGACAACATCGTCCAGTTCACCACGCGTCGCTATCACGACAATCCACTGATCGTGCAGGGTCCGGGCGCTGGTCCGGAAGTGACCGCTGCCGGCGTCTTCGCCGACCTGCTCCGCGTCGGTGCCGCCATCGGAGCACGCCTGTGAGTGAACGCATAGCGCGCGCGTTTTCGCCGGCCAGCATCGGCAATGTCGCAGTGGGTTTCGACATTCTTGGACACAGCTTTGCCGGTCCCGGCGATCAGGCCACGGTGCGCCGCATCGACGAGCCACAGGTGCGCATCAGCGCCATTCGCGGTGTCGTCACCGATTTGCCGTCACAGGCAGAGCAGAACACGGCTGGCATGGCGCTGATCGCGATGAGAAACGCGCTGCGACTTGAACATGGCTTCGAGATTGAAATCGAAAAAGGCATCCCGCTCGGTTCCGGCAAGGTGGCTCGGCGGCGTCCTGCGTTGCGGCGCTGGTGGCCGCGAACGCGCTGCTCGATCAGCCGCTGTCGCGCGAGGCCCTGTATCCATTCGCGCTCGAAGGTGAAGCGATTGCCAGTGGTGGGAGTCATGGCGACAACGTTGGGCCGATGCTGCTCGGTGGGCTGGTCATCGCCAGTGCGGATCGGCTCGTTAGCGTTCCCGTCCCCGATCCATGGCACGTTACTTTGGTGCATCCACATGCGGTGCTGGAAACGCGCCGGGCGCGACAGGCGCTGGTCGGCGACTTTGCGCTCGCCGATATCGTTCGGCAGAACGCCAACCTTGCGCTCGTATTGAGTGGATGTTGGCGGGGCGAAGCCGACCTGGTCCGCGCCGGCCTGCGCGACGTGTTGATCGAACCGCGCCGCGCGCCGCTGATCGCTGGATTCGATGCCGTGCAGCAAGCTGCACTACAAGCTGATGCCTTCGGTGCCAGTATCGCCGGCGCCGGCCCCAGCGTGTTTGCGTGGTTCGCCAATCGCGACGCCGCGGTCAGCGCAATGCGACCGATGCAGCAAGCTTTTCGCGATGCCGGTTTCAACAGCGACGCGTATGTGTCGCCGATCAACGGCCCGCGCGCCGAATTGATCCCATGAACTTCATCAGCACGCGCGGCCTCGCGCCTGCCGCCGACATCGGCAGCG
>JAYUYW010000104.1:0-2448 GCA_043752325.1 Rhodanobacteraceae bacterium
CACGCATTCCGCACAAGGCGACCCAGTTGGACCACGGGAACACTGTCGGATCATCGGTCATGCGCGCGCAGAGGGTTGAGATCGAAGGTGCGCGCGCAAGGCACATAGAGTCATCTCATGCGACGAGGCAGCATTTGTAGCGGCCTGAGTTCTACCCTGTCCGATCCTCTGCTCTGCATTAACGCTGAAGCAGCTCGATGTAGCTCTTGTAGCTGAACTGCTGGTTGCGTTTCTGCCCTTGTGACTTGGCAAGGACACCTTCGTCCTGCAGCACCTTGATGGCGGTGCTGGCGGTGGGAAATGTAACGTCCAGCTTTGCGGCGGCGAAGGTGATCGTGACGCGCGGCATGGTTGGCAGCATTTCGAAGAGTCGAATGGCTTGTACGGTGCCATCCTTCGCCGCCATTATTTTTTTGCGATCGGCAGCGATCAGTGACGCGATGTCGATGATGCTTTGCTGCGCGCTCTCGGCGGCCTTGGTTATGCATTCCAGGAAGAAGCGAATCCAGCTTTCCCAGTCGCCTTCCGAGCGGATGTTGGACAGCAGGCGGTAGTACTCGGCCTGATGCTTCTTGAGCTGACCAGAGACGTAGAGCAAGGGCTCGGGCAACAGCTTCCAGTCTTCCAGCAGAGCGGCGATCAGCAGGCGTCCGATGCCGATGGGTGACGCAACCATTGCGACATTTAGCGATAGGCGTCATTGAACCGAAGTTGCGGGCCGTCCGTTACCATGACGGCATGCCCGTACGTGCTTTCCTGATACGCCTGCTGCTCAGCTTCGTGATGATCCTCAATGGATCGGTCGCGGCGGCGGGCGTCATGCCGGGAATGGCGGGCGCAGGCAAAGCCATCCAGGCCGAATCGGCGATGGCTGGCGCGGGCGATTGCCATGACGTGGACATGCAGCCGCCGGTAGCGGAGAGCAGCACTGGTCCAGCGCATCATGCGTCTGCCGATCAACACGCTGGCGATTCCAGCGATCACACCACGCCGGATTGTTGCAAGTCCGGCGCGTGCAACTGCGCGTGCGGGCACGCGACGGCACGTGTGGATTTCTTGCCTGTGGCGTTCAAGGTTATCGCCATTTCGGCGACGACAGCGGTTGTGGATCGTAGCGTTATCGCCATACGCCCATCGCGACTGGATCGACCTCCCATCGGTTGAGCACTCGGTGTCTTCGGACGCCCATTGGCGTGTTGCAAACCTGCGCACGCTTCCGCCCGTAGTGGCGGAACTCAATTGATTTTCTCGGAGCAATCATGCAATCGAAACCCTTCCCATCCGCCGATGGCGGAAACCTGACGGCGTCGCGTCGCCGTTTCCTGCAAACCCTGCTGGCTGGCGGTACCGTCGCTGGGCTTGGCCTGATGCCGCGCACGAGTTGGTCGGCTGCGGCTGTGCCGGGCAATCCCAACGTGCTGCGCGGTACGGATTTCAAACTGTCGATTGGCGAGTTGGCGGTCGATTTCACCGGCGCGCGACGCAGCGCCGTTGCTGTGAACGGCAGCGTGCCGGGGCCAATCCTGCGCTGGCGTGAAGGCGAGCGCGTGACCTTGCGCGTGAGCAACAGCTTGCGCGAACAATCCTCCATCCATTGGCACGGCATCTTGCTGCCTCCCGAAATGGATGGCGTGCCCGGATTCCATTTCGACGGCATCGCGCCGGGCGAAACGTTCGAGTATCAGTTCGACGTGAAGCAGGCCGGGACGTACTGGTACCACAGCCACTCGCGCTTTCAGGAACAGGTCGGCATGTATGGTGCGATCGTGGTCGATCCGCGCGATGGCGAACGCTTCCCAGCGGATCGCGACTACGTGGTGCTGTTGTCGGACTGGTCTGACGAGAATCCCGAAACCCTGTTCGCCAATCTCAAAAAGATGGGTGACTACTACAACTTCAACGAGCCCACGGCCGTCGCGTTTGCCAACGATGCGTTGAAGATGGGTTTCAGCAAGGCGCTCACCAAACGACGGATGTGGAACCAGATGCGGATGAGCCCGACCGATCTCGCCGACGTCACCGCCCACACCTACACCTACCTGATCAATGGCGCGACGGCGACCGACAACTGGACCGGTTTGTTCGGGCGTAGTGAGAAGGTGCGGCTGCGTTTCATCAATGGGTCGGCGATGAGCATTTTTGACGTGCGAATTCCGGGCCTGAAGATGACCGTCGTCGCGACCGATGGGCAGGATGTCGAGCCGGTCAGCGTCGACGAGTTCCGCATTGCGGTCGCCGAGACCTACGACGTGATTGTGGAACCGTCCGACGACCGCGCCTACACCCTGTTTGCGCAATCGATCGACCGCACCGGCTTCGTACGCGGCACATTGGCCCCACGCGCCGGCATGAGTGCTGACGTGCCAGCCGTCGATGCGCCGCAGTGGCTGACGATGAAAGACATGATGGGAGCGATGGCGATGGGTGCCGGCATGGATCACGATCACG
>JAYUYW010000105.1:0-2447 GCA_043752325.1 Rhodanobacteraceae bacterium
CTTCCAGTGACGACCGCCAATGGCCGCGGGGGAGACCGTGTCGGCGGGCTGCAGCAGAAGATGGCCAAAAGACGTTGTCTACTGGACCCGGGCCTACGCCGGGGGAATGAAGCGGCGGTGTACGGCGCCGTCACCAACTCTCGTCACCCCCCGCGAAGTCTTTTCACTTCGTTATCCCAGCGAAGGCGGGAGTCCCTTCACTTCGTCACCCCGGCGAAGGCCGGGGTCCAGTGGGTAGAGGCTGTTAGCGATCTTTGCCTTTTGCTCATCGTTTCGACGGCACCCGACAAGATGGCCAAAAGACATCGTCTACTGGACCCCGGCCTACGCCGGGGAAACGAAGCGGCGGCGTACGGCGGAATGACTACGCATTTGAATCAGCGAGTAACACGCCACAACCACTGCGCGCCCAGCAAGACGCTGCGGCCAGCGCCGGGTTCGAAGTAGCGGCGGTTGCCGTCGTTGACGATCAAGGAACCGACGTAGCGTTTGTCACCGAGATTGTTGACGCGCAGGAAGGTGTGCAGCTCGCCAGTGGCGAGCGTGAATCGGTAGCCGAGGTCGGCGGAGAACGCTGTGTAGGCATCCGCGAATTCGCTGTTGGCATCGTTCGCGGCGACGTCGCCGAGATGGTCCACTGAAACGACAGCGCGCCAGCCTCGCTCGCCACCCCACTCCAAGGCGCCATGGAATGCGCGTTCCGCGACACCCGGGATGCGTGAGCCGGCCGCCACCGGCGTCGTTGGGTTGGTGCAGGGCGCGCCGGTGCAGGTGAGGAAAGTCGAGCGGAATTCTGCGTCGAGAAATGTAGCGGCCACGTTTAGTTTCCAACGCGGCGCGAGTCGTGCTTCGAGCGAAGCCTCGATGCCTCGTCGACGCGACTCGCCAACGTTGCGGAATGTGCTGCGTCCGCCGCTGTTGGTGGCGACGGCGATTTCGTCGCTTGTGTCGGCGCGGAACATCGCGAGGTCGAGACGAAATCGCGATCCCAACTCTCGCTTGGTGCCTAGCTCAAGGTTTCGGGAACGCGCTGGCCGCAAGCCGAAGTTAAGCCCGCCTTCGCCATCGCTGCGATAGCCCAGTTCCGCAAACGTCGGCGTCTCGAAACCCTTGCCCCAGCTCGCGTAGATGCTGGAGTCCGCGTCGGATTGGAACAGCAACGCCGCGACCGGCGATGTAGCGGAGTAATCCCGGCGACCGCTGTCGTCGGGATTGGTCGCGGTGATGTAGTAGTCGTCGTTTCGAAAGCTCACGCGACTGCGCCGGGCACCAGCGCTGAGCGACCAGGCGTCGGCGAATCTCCATTCGGCTTGCGCGTAGAAATCGGTATTGGAAACCGTATTGCGTTCGTCGCGGCGCAGACGGCCACGCACACCGAGTTGTTGCCCGACAAAGTTTTCGTAGCCACGCCGCTGTTGCTGTTGCGAGTCGGCGCTGAGGCCGGCAGTGAGTTCCAGCTCTCCGGTGTTGATCGTCCAGCGCGCGTCTGCACCCGAGTAGTCGCCATCGAGATCGATCACGCCACCGGCTTGAAGCGGGTTGGCTTGCGGCGCAGCGGGAATCGCGAGGAATTGTTCGACCGCGCGTGTTCCTGAGTAGCCCATGATGCGCAGGCGCTGGCGATCATCAATGGCGAAGTCATAGATCGCGCCAAGCTGATTTTGCGAGACATCCTTGCGCGTGTTGAACAGGCTCGCTTGCGGCGTGGCCTGGCGAGGGTTGTCGCGAAACTGCGCGGCGCTCAGTCCGAGCGGGTCCTGCGCCATCGGAATGTCGACACTGTTCCCGATCACCGTCAACGTACCGCTGTCGCCGACTCGCCAGGTGAGTTTCGCGTTGCCCGAGTTGCGCCGCGCTGCGCTGTGGTCGCGATAGCCGTCAGTATCGAATCGGCTGAGCGACACGTTGTAGCCCAACGATCCGCTGCTGCCACGAAGGTTCGCGCTGGCGCGACTGGTGCCGTAATTGCCAACGATAATGCCACTGCGCAGTTCGGGTTGTGCACTTCCTTCGGCCGTAAACAACTGGATCACGCCGCCCGACGAATTGCCGTAGAGCGCGGAGAACGGGCCGCGAAGCACCTCAACACGCTCGGCGGAATCCAGACTGAAATGCGAAACCTGCCCCGACCCATCCGGCATCGTCGCCGGAATGCCGTCGGTATAGAGGCGCACGCCACGCACGCCGAACGTGGAGCGCGCTCCAAAGCCGCGAATCGAAACCTGTTCGTCCTGCGCGTAGTTCTGCCGATTGCGAACCAGCACGCCAGGAACGCCATCGAGCACCTCGGACAGATTCACGCCAAGCTTCGGCTGCGTGATGTTGTCGATGGCCACCGCATCAATCGCCGCAGCCACATCGACTGCACGTCGTTCGCTGCGCGTGGCGGTTACCACGACACCGGGCAATGTTTCGCGTTGTTCCTGCGTGACGGTCAGTGACGCCGG
>JAYUYW010000106.1:0-6415 GCA_043752325.1 Rhodanobacteraceae bacterium
AAATCAAGCCAGGCCTTGTCGCCGTCGATGCTGCCGCCGGTGATGGTTGCCTTGCTTGGAGTGAACGCCTGCGCGGCCATCATTTCCATCTTGCCTCCATCCTTCTTCGCATCCGCCATGATGGATTCGCGATGTTCGGGTGGGCTGAGCTTGACCAGCGCATCAAAGTCGCCCTTGGCGATCGCGGCTATCTGAGCGTTGAATGCTTTACCCGGCTCGCCACCGTCGGCGGGCAACGGCTGGCCGGGACGCGCCACTGCACCACTGACCACGGGGACATCAAAGCGGATATCGGCGATGCCGTACTTGAAGCTGCCAGCGACGTGACTGGCGTCGTTTTTTGTCAACTTCAGAGCGTCCTCCATGTCGCTGGTGAAAGAAAACGAGCTTCCACCGGGCATCGAAAGGCTGGTGCCATCGACCGTCCCTTCGTCATCCAGTCGCACCTCGTAGGTTTGCGCCTGGAGCGGATCCATCTGATGGCTGATCACGTCGGATGAATCCATCTTGAGATCACCGGCGATGGCAGTGCGATCAAACGGCTTGTCGCTGACTACGATGTGGGTACCGGAGTCATCTCGCCAGGCAATGGCATCGACAACTTTCCAGTCACCGACCTTGCCGCTGGCCGGCGCCGCGGCACGGGCAGATGGGATGGCAACGGCAAGGGCGATCACGGCAACTAGCAAACGTGACGCGGATGGATTCATGGCAGTTCTCCAATGGCAAGCGCGGCAACATTGCCGCGTATGTCATACCACGCAGGATGGCGCTGGCAGGGGCCAAGTTGGCATCACCAGGCAGCGCACGCGACCACACGCGTTCCGGCGTGCCGAGTTTCGACGGTGTCGCCACGCAGCGCCCGCCAAGGCGAAAAAGCCCGAATTCGAGGCAATCGATTGGGATTCGTAGCAGCCGCGCGAACGAGTTCGCGCCACAATGGCCCGACTACCGCGAGGCGTGACCCCTGTGTTCGCTCTTTTACGTGGATGAGGTAGAGGCGGCAGTGCCGTGTAACCAGCAAGGCAATCGCAATGAAAATTTCCCCCATGTTCGTCGTCGCCCCGTTGCTGCTGTTTGGCGCCTCAACCCTCGCCCAGGTTGGCAGCGGGGACAGTTGGCCCGCGTTCGGTCCGGATCGTGGCGCGGGAGCTTTCCTGAACATCACGCGCCGACATCTGACAAGTCAGAACGCACAAGGTATTGCGGTCGATCCGCAGCAACGGATCCTGGTACTCAATGAATGGGATGAATCGACCGATGCCGCTGACTGTGCGGTCTCCCGGCACATCAAGAACGCACGCCTGCTCGACATGGCCTACACCGGCCCAGAGGAACTCGAAGGTACCCGCAAGATCGCGATGAATCTGGGTGGTACCAACTATGACGTTTGCAACGCCATTGCCGGCGATAGCCTTAGCCGAGCCGTTGTCGTTGGCGTCGGCGACTACGGAAACTTCACTGGCAGCGGTTTCATCGTGCGCCTCACCGCCAGCGGTGCTTACGACACGTCATTTTCGAGCGATGGAAAGTTCGCGCTGAAGAATTCACCGAGCCTGGCCGACCTGGCGACTTCCTTGAATCACGTCGTCATCGACGCCAGCAACCGACCGGTCGCGTGCGGATCGGTCGTGCGGGGCAACGACCAGCTTATGCTCGCGGTGCGGTTTACCACTGGCGGCACACTCGATTCGAGCTTTGGCAGTGGCGGCGTCGTCGAACTGAGCTTTAATGCGCTGGGTGACGATGCGGATTCCTGCCAGCGCCTGACATTGCTTCCAGACGGCGACATGCTGCTCGGTGGCATGTCGAATGACGCAGCGGGATCGCGCTCTTTCGGGTTGGCCCGGCTCAACTCCAACGGCAGCCTGGATACGGGATTCAGCAGCGACGGTAAGGTGGTTGTTGGAACCGGATCGCAGTTGTCGAGCGCGAGAAACCTGGCCGGTCTTGGATACGATCCTGCGCGTGATCGCTACGTGGTCGCGGGCAACATCAACAGCACCATCGTCAACGCCGCGGAGGGCTTCGTGTTCGCGGTTCGGGATAGCGGAAGCCTGGATACAGGCTTCAACGCCAACGGGCGAAAGTTCCTGCGCTTCTCCAGCTATGGATTCGCCGACGCCCGTGCGGCCGGCGAAACCAGCTTGCAGCGTCTGCTGCTCCGAGACGACGGCGCCATGTATCTGATGGGCACCCACTACAACGCGCCCACCGATCTCACTTCATTTGGCGCGAGCGACATGGCCTCGATGCGACTGGAAGCCGACGGCAGTGTAATCACCATTGCGAATGGCCCCAACACCTACGCCGATAAAGGTGTCAGGTTCCACGCTTTTACCCAGCTGCGCCATGCCAACCGCGGCAATCAACCCATCGGATACGCGCAAAGCCAGGATCGCTTCGCGGACGAGCGCATGGTCGACGCAACCTGGTATGGCGGCAATCTGCTGGTAATGGGCAATCGCCCACGCTACTGGGACACCGTATTCGACCATGATGGCGACGGCAATCTCGACGAACCCGGTCCCGTTGCGCCGCTTGTCGCTGCAATCAACACCGAACGACTTTTCAGCGAAGACTTCGACTTCGACGGCCTTGATGCTTCAGTTCCCCTCATTACCTCGTCAATTTCGGTGCCCGCTGGTTACGGCAATTATTGCAGCGTCAGCAATCCCTCGTCACCTTCCGGCTATGGCCTGCTTCCACAAGGCGCGGGCAGCGATCCCTGCCAGCAGTTCCTGGATAGCAATCCCAATCTTGTGATCGAGCGATCCGGCATCTATTCGATGAGCGGTTTCAACCAGGTCATTGGCACATGTTCGGGAGGTTACGTCACCATCTACGTTGGCAGCGGGACCACGCCGTTCGACCAGGCATTCGCAGCGTCGACTGGTCGTTCGGGTTGCGTTTTCACGGCGGTGCCGAATGCGCTGGCGATATTCTCACGACCGTACTCGGGCGCCCACACGGCGGGAACCGCGCAGTCGTTCAATCATGATCCCTATCTCATCCCCATCGGCGTCGCGCAATTCGGCCAGTCCGCAGGCACCTACGACGCTTGTTACATCGACAATCGTGGCCGCCAGCGCAGTACCGGCAATCCCAATGCCTCGCCGTCTACCTGCGCAGCGGACAGCTCCGGCGTTGACGAAGCCGCGGTGGACATTCTTGTCGACGGCAGTCGCACCGCATTAGCTATGGCATCAGGTTGGATCAGCATGGCGGTTCCACGCTTGATTCCACGATTCACACCGGCCGGCAAAGACCCCTATCAGCGCGAGATGTTTGTGCGTCACCGGGTCGGTAGCGGTCGTTATGCTGAAGTCTTCACCGCCTACTACGCCCACATGCAGGACACGGCTGTTCGTCGTGGCGAACTGGTCAGTGGCGGTACCGTACTTGGACAGATCGGTGATACCGGCGCGTCCGGTGGCGAACACCTGCACATCGGTGTCCACCGCAACAAAAATCTTTCCTACCGCAAGACGTTCGAGTTCAATTTTTCAGGCGGAGTCTGGGATCGCGATGGACGTGTATCTGCGATCGATCCGTGGGGCTGGGCCGCCCCGCAAGGTGCAGATCCGTGGGCATGGCGTTTCGGCAACGTGTACCCCGATAACCCCGAGCTCGACGACTCCGGTAGCTTCAGCTCCTGGATGTGGCTGAGTGGCGAGGCACCGACGATGTTCTAAACGACCAATCGTCGAGCTTGGATAGGTGACGCCCTGGTCGCGGGCTTGGCCTACGCCGATCTGCCAGCAGCTACCATCGCCATTCGATCCCTTCGAGATGACGGATGGCGAACAACACCAGCGATCGTGGCAGTCGAAACGGGGCGCCGGAGCGGCCGGGCTGGACGATGCGCGAAGAGGCAAAACAGCAGACGCTGCGCGAGCGCTTCGGAGCGCTGCGCAACCTGCCGCCGTTCTTCGCGCTGATCTGGAACACCAGTCGGTGGCTGACGCTCGCCAGCCTGTCGATTCGCATTGTTCGCGCGTCGCTGCCTGTGCTGGCGTTGTACGTTGGCAAGTTGATCATCGATGCCGTGATCGAGGTGTCCAAGATATCGCCACATCCGGCCACATGGCAGGACTGGCTGGCCAGCGATCTGCTTCATCCGCTGTGGTGGTTGCTGGGCCTGGAACTGGCGCTCGCCGTGCTGTCGGATTTGCTCGGTCGCGTCGTCTCGCTCACCGAAAGCCTTCTCGCCGAGCTTTACAACAACGCCACCAGCATCCGTTTGATGGAACACGCGGCGCTGCTCGACCTTGAAGATTTCGAAGACGCGGAACTACAGGACAAGCTCGACCGCGCGCGCCGCCAGAGCATGGGCCGCATGTCATTGATGGGCCAGATCTTCGGGCAGGCACAGGACATGCTGACCATCGCCGCCTTCGCCGCTGGTTTGATCGCGTATGCACCGTGGCTGATCGTATTGCTGGCGATCGCGGTGATTCCTTCATTTGTCGGCGAAGCGCATTTCAACGCGAAGAGTTACTCACTCAATTTCTCATACACGCCCGAGCGTCGCGAACTGGACTACCTGCGCCAGATTGGCGCCAGCACCGAGACCGCGAAAGAGGTCAAGATTTTCAGCCTGCACGGGTTTCTGATTGATCGCTACCGCAGCCTTGCGACAGCGATGTTCCAATCCAATCGCGCGCTGGCGACACGACGCGCCGGATGGGGTGCGTTGCTCACCACCATCGGTACGCTCGGGTACTACTTCGCTTATGCGTACCTGGTGATCAGCACGGTGCGCGGGCACTTCACCATCGGCGATCTGGTGTTTCTTTCCGGCTCGTTTCTGCGTTTGCGAAGCCTGCTCGAATCGTTGCTGGTCGGCTTCTCGCAGATCGCCGGACAAGCGCTGTACCTCGACGACTTGTTTTCGTTTTTTGAAGTGCAGCCGGAGATCGTCTCGCCCGACAATCCGCGTCCGTTCCCGCAGCCCATTGCGCAGGGCTTTGTGTTCGATGATGTCGGCTTCCGCTATCCCGGCGCCGAACGCTGGGCGGTGCGGCATCTGGATTTCACGCTCAGTGCCGGCGAGGTGATTGCACTCGTCGGCGAAAACGGTGCCGGCAAGACCACCGTCGTGAAACTGCTGGCGCGCCTGTACGACCCGGACGAAGGTCGCATCCTGCTCGATGGCCACGACCTGCGCGACTACGACCTCGACGAGTTACGCGCGCGCATCGGGGTGATCTTCCAGGACTTTGTGCGCTACTACATGACCGCGTCGGAAAACATCGCGGTAGGTCGCATCGATGCACGCGATGACGAGCAACGCATTCAACGCTCAGCGCAACAATCTCTTGCCGATGAAGTGATCGAACGCCTACCGATGGGTTATCAGCAGATGATCGGCAAGCGTTTCAGTAAAGGCATCGACCTCTCCGGCGGCGAGTGGCAGAAGATCGCCATTGCGCGCGCCTACATGCGCGATGCCGAAGTGCTGATCCTCGATGAGCCAACCGCTGCCTTGGATGCGCGATCTGAATTCGAAGTGTTCCAGCGCTTCCGCGAACTCAGCACGGCACGAACGGCGGTACTGATCTCGCATCGCTTCTCAACGGTGCGCATGGCCGACCGAATTTTGGTGCTGGCCGATGGACGGGTTGAACAATCCGGCTGCCACGACGAGTTGCTCGCGATGGGTGGCCGCTATGCCGAGTTGTTTGAGTTGCAAGCGGCGGGGTATCGGTGATAGGCCGCCGCCGACTTTCGCGTCACCCTATCTACTCGTCGTTCCTGCGTCGGGGCGTTGCTGTTCCGAATCCTGTCGCAAACTTGGTTCGGCAGCCCCAAAAAAAGTATCGTCATCCCCGCGAAGGCGGGGACCCAGTTTGATCTTCGTCAAGTAGCAGACAGAACAGTAAAAATCAGAATGGTTGACTCGCGAAATCCTTCGCTCGCCCTTCGGACCATCCGCGATGCGGATGTTCGCTTCGGCATCCTGCCTACGCAGTCCTGACTTCGCAGGAATGACGGTGGCGAGGTTATTTCTCAGGCGTCATGTAACCAGGCTTCCCCATCTGCTCGGCCTTCTGCACCACGCGCATGAAGCGGCTGGTATCGTATCCAATCGCATCGAAGCGACCGATCAGGTCATCGTATGTCGCCTGATCCATGGTGTTCTCGCGCGACATGATCCACCCCCACTTTTTCTCTTCGTTGCCGAGCAGCGTGTAGCGATATTCCGGGTCGACATACAAGGTCAACTGGCTGACCGTGACCGGCCAAAACAACTTTACCCTCCAATGCGCATTGCCGGTGTTCGGAACGACCGTATCGATGAACTGATGATGGGTAACCGGCGCATCGAGAGATTCCTTGTGTCCGTAGAAGTTGTCTTCGATCTTGCCGTCGGAGCGCAGTTTCCACAGCGACTGGTTGCCGACGTAACCCT
>JAYUYW010000107.1:0-15279 GCA_043752325.1 Rhodanobacteraceae bacterium
GCCAACGCGTAGAGCGTTCCCGTCCAGACATCGTAGCGACCCAGCCACACCTTGAACTGCAATGCAGGCCGACCGTTCAGCGCTTCGCGCAGGGTGACCTGCACAACCTGCTCGAAGTCACTGGTGTTGGTGATCGACAACACCGTCTGCTGGCGGTCGTGGACCGTGTAGTAGGGATAGATCAGCACCTGACCGAGGCCGCCGGGGTCGAGTTGAACCGCTTGCGCGGATGGCGCCGGTAGCAGCGCCAATCCCAGAAAAGCCGTTGCCATCGCGATGGCGAAACGTCGCTCGAATCTGCCCATGTCCGTGCTCCTTTTTACGGATCGTCGAGACGACCGTTACGGCGCGTTGCCCGCAGCTGTTCCACCTATTACTTCAAGACTAGCCGCATTCCGCGTCGTGATCGCGGTGCAACTGCGTTGAACCTGAACCGGACTTGCAAACCGCCCATGAATTATTATTTAATTGATCGTTGAATTAAATCTAGCACCGATGAAAGTAGAACCTCCAGTAAAGAAGCGCTCGGCTCAAAAGGATCGACCGCGACGCCCCGGGCGTCCCAAGGCCGACACCGGTGATCAGCGCCTGCGGCTGCTTGATTCGGCGGCGACGCTGTTCGGACAACATGGCATCGCGGCAACGTCGATTGCCGCCATCGCGCGTGACGCGAAGGTGACACCGGCGCTGGTGCACTACTACTTCGGTTCACGCGACGCGCTGGTCGATGCGCTGGTCGAGGAACGCATCCGACCCTTGATCGATACGGCAACCGCCACGCCAGACTTGGCAAGCGGCGACCCGCGCACTTTGCTGCATGCGTTCGTAACGACGTTTGCGACGCTGATGATGGCGCACCCGTGGCTGCCGCCGCTGTACGTGCGCGAGGTGCTCAGC
Organism: Rhodanobacteraceae bacterium; assembly: GCA_043752325.1. Classification (GTDB taxonomy): domain Bacteria; phylum Pseudomonadota; class Gammaproteobacteria; order Xanthomonadales; family Rhodanobacteraceae; genus Dokdonella. The sequence continues at coordinate 898 of JAYUYW010000107.1, forward strand.
GAAGGCGGCCAGTTGCGCGAGCGGATCATCGGCGGCATCGCGATGCCGGTTGCAAAGCGACTTGCCGCCGCGTTGGCTGGCGCGCGCAAGCAGAAGCGATTGCCGAGCGATCTCGATCCGCGCCTGCTGGTCGTTTCGGTGATGGCCTTGGTGCTGTTTCCACTTGCCGCGATGCCGATCTGGAAGCGCGTGTTCAACGTCTCGACGTTGCGCCCGCGCCAACTGATCGACCACACACTCGCCTTGATCGACCACGGGATTGCGTTGCCATGAAGACTGTGGGGTTGATAGTTATCGCATTGCTGATTACGGGCTGCCAAAAGGAATCGACTGCCCTGCTCGGCACGCTGGAATGGGACCGCATCGGCGTGGCGGCGGAAGCGGCCGAACCGATCATGGCCATTGACGTGGTTGAAGGGCAGCAGGTCACCGCCGGAACATCGCTGCTGCATCTGGACCCACGTCGCGCCGACGCACGCATCGCGCAGATGAATGCGCAACTGCAACGCGTGGAAGCGGCGCTGGCGGAACTGCGAGCAGGAACGCGGAGCGAGACTGTCGCGACGGCGCGCGCCAATCTGGCGAGTGCGCAGGCCAGCGTGTCCAATGCAAAAAAAGAACGCGACCGCATCGCCGCGATCCGTGCGCGTGGCTTGGTCGCGCAAGCCACGCTCGACGATGCGCAAGCGGCGTTGACGACCGCAAGTGCGAACGCTGCCGCGCGTCGCGCGCAACGCGATGAGCAGGTCAACGGTGCGCGCAGCGAAACCATCGACCAGGCCCAGGCGAGTGTTGATGCTGCACGCGCGGAAGTGGATGCCGCGCAATTGAGCCGGCAACGGATGGACGTGGTCGCGCCGCGCGATGGTCGCATCGATGCGCTGCCATTCAAGCTCGGTGATCAGCCGCCACAAGGCGCGACCGTGGTCAGCTTGTTGTCGGGTGCGGCACCGTATGCGCGCATCTTTGTGCCAGCCAGCCGCCGTGCTTCGATGGTCGATGGGATGAGGTGCAAGGTTCATGTACAGGGAGTCGTCGAGTCATATTCGGCAACGCTGCGCAGCCTGCGATCCGATCCTGCATTCACGCCTTACTACGCATTGACCGGCGACGACGCCAGCCGACTGGCTTATCGCGCTGAGTTGGTTCTGCAGGGCGACAAGGCGCAGACGTTGCCGGCCGGCTTGCCGGTGCAGGTCGCTTGCGATGCGCCCTGATACGCCTGTCGTCATCAAGGCGCGCGGGCTGACCAAGCGCTTTGGTGATCTGGTCGCCGTCGATCGTCTGGACCTGACCGTGCGGCGCGGCGAGGTGTACGGCTTCCTGGGCCCAAATGGTTGTGGAAAGTCGACGACTATTCGCATGCTCTGCGGCTTGCTGACACCGAGCGAAGGCGATGTTGAAGTGCTGGGCGAGCAGCTGCCCGAGAACGCCGAATCGCTGAAGCGCCGGATTGGCTACATGACGCAGAAGTTCTCGCTCTACGAAGACCTTTCCGTGCGCGAGAACCTCGACTTCATCGCGACCGTGCAAGGCTTGCGCGGCGCGAAGAAACGCCAGCGCATTGATGAACTCGAGGAGCGCTATCGTCTCGGCGAACTCGGCAAGCGCATGTCGGGAAAGCTGTCCGGCGGCCAACGCCAGCGACTGGCTCTAGCCTGCGCTGTATTGCACGAACCCGAGCTGTTGCTGCTCGACGAACCAACCAGCGCCGTCGACCCAGAGTCACGCCGCGACTTCTGGGACGCGCTGTTCGACCTGGCCGAGGCGGGCGCGACCATGCTGGTGTCAACGCACTACATGGACGAGGCCGAGCGCTGCCATCGGCTGGCGATTCTTGACCGCGGCAGGTTGGTTGCCGATGGTGCGCCTGTCCAATTGATGGAAGTCTTGCCGGGCAGCACCTTGCTGGTGGAAACGATGCAGCCGCGCGCGTTGCAGCAATGGCTGCGTGAACAGGATGACGTGCTTGGCGTCGCCCAGATTGGCGCGAAGTTGCGCGTGCTGACGCGGCATCGCGACGACGCGATCAAGACGCTTTCCTCGCGAATCGAATCAGCCGGCCATGATGCCAAGGTCAGCGACACGGCCGCCAATCTCGAAGACGTGTTCGTCGCCGCGACGCACGCAAAGGGCGAATCCCCATGAGTCCGATCCGCTTGTTCGCCGTCGTTGTGAAGGAGCTGCGCCAGTTGTCGCGCGACCGCATCACCTTCGCAATGATCGTCGGCATACCGACGTTGCAGCTGTTGCTGTTCGGATTCGCGATCAACCTTGATGTTCGCAACTTGCCTGGCGCCGTGCTCGACCAGGCCAACACGGCGCGTTCGCGTGAACTGGTCGCGGAACTGGGTTCATCGCAGGTGCTGACCTTCGACTATCGGGTCAGCACGCCGCAGCAGATCGACGACTTGTTGCGGGTCGGCGCGATCGGCACGGCGGTGGTGATTCCCGCCGATTTCGAGAACCGCCTGGAAATGGGTGACCGTCCGGCGTGGCAGGTGATCGTTGATGGCTCGGATCAATCCGTGCAGGCGGCGGCACGACAACTTGCGCTGTTTCCGACTGCGAAATTCAAGCACCACTCGCTACCAGTTAATAGCGTCGAGATCGTCAACTACTACAACCCCGAGCGACGCGCACCGATCAACACGGTGCCCGGTTTGATTGGCGTGATCCTGACCATGACGATGGTGATTTTTACCGCCATGGCGATCGTCCGTGAGCGTGAACGCGGCAACATGGAAATGCTGATCGCGACGCCGCTATCACCACTGGAACTGACGCTGGGCAAGGTTATTCCCTACATCGGCATCGGCATGATTCAGGTCACCTTGATCCTGTTGCTGGGTGCTTGGGTATTCATGGTCCCGCTGCGTGGTTCGTTACTGGATGTGTACCTCGCGTCGCTGGTTTTCATCGGTGCGTCTTTGTCGCTGGGCGTGTTCATTTCGACACTGGCGAGCACGCAGTTTCAGGCCATGCAGATGGCGTTCTTCCTGTTCCTGCCGCAGATTCTGTTGTCGGGTTTCATGTTCCCGTTCGATGGCATGCCCAAACCCGCGCAGTGGCTGGCGGAAGTGTTTCCGCTGACCCATTTCCTGCGCCTGATTCGCGGCATCATGTTGCGCGGTGCGAGCCTGGGCGAGTTGTGGCATAGCCTGGCCGCGCTCGGCGTGTTTATCGTCGTGATGCTTGGCATCGCTGCAATGCGTTTCCAGAAGCGACTCGATTGACGGAACTACTCAGCGCATTTCCTCTTCGCCAATAAGCACGATGTCCGCACGGCGACGGGCAAACAATCCGCAGGTGACGACGCCGACGATCTGGTTGAGCTTTTCTTCCATGCCGACCGGATCGGCAATCAACCAACCGTGTACGTCGATGATCCAGTTGCCGTTGTCGGTGACCACGCCATCACGCCAGACCGGCTGGCCGTCGAGCTTCACGATCTCGCGCGCAACGTGACTGCGCGCCATCGGGATCACTTCGACGGGAACAGAAAACGCGCCGAGATGCTTGACGCGTTTGGATGGATCGATGATGCAGACAAAGGTCTTCGATGCTGCCGCGATAATTTTTTCGCGTGTCAGCGCGGCACCACCACCCTTGATCAGGCACTTGTTGTCGTCACATTCATCGGCGCCATCGACGTACAACTCGAGCGGTCCGGCCGCGTTGAGATCAAGCACGTCGATGCCACGTTCCTTGAGTAACTTGCTTGATGCATCGGAACTGGAAACCGCGCCGCGTATGTCGTGGCGACGTTCCGCCAACACGTCGATGAAATGTGCAACCGTGCTGCCGGAGCCGACGCCAACCAGCATGCCGTTTTCGACGTAGCGCATCGCGGCGCGACCAGCGCGGCGCTTCAAGTCATCCTGGTTCATTGCGGCTTCTTTTTTTCCAGACCAAGAATGAAATCGTACTGGGATTTCACGACGGGCATCACCGACAGACGCGAGCCGCGTTGAACCAACGCAAAATCTTCCAGTTGCGGGCAGGCCTTGAGTTCGGTCAGCGACAAGCAGCGCTTGAGTTTGCGCTCGAACTTCACATCGACGAGCAGCCAGCGCGGCTCCTCCTGCGTGCTTTTTGGATCGTGGTAGTCGCTGCGTTTGTCGAACTGGGTCGGGTCGGGATACGCGGTGCTGGCAACGCTGGCAAGGCCGACGATGCCCGGCGGGTTGCAGTTGGAGTGGTAGAACAACACGCCATCGCCAGGTTGCATGCCATCGCGCATGAAGTTGCGCGCCTGGTAGTTGCGCACGCCGGACCAGGGTTCAACGCCGACGCGTTCGAGATCGTCGATGGAGAATGCATCGGGCTCGGATTTCATGAGCCAAAAGCGGCGGGGTTTTCGACTCAAGACGATGTGCCAGTCACGATTTGTCGGGCCAGCAGGAAATCAATTCCCGCTCGGTGGCGATGTAATCCAGCTTCACGTCCCAAGCCTCGGCGTCGATGTATTCGACTTCCTGGAATGAATAGCCGACGCCGACCAAGAGCGTCGATGCGGCATGCTCGCGATCACGCAGGAATTCGAGCGCGCGATCGTAGTAACCACCGCCGAAACCCAGTCGATTGCCATTGCGATCAAAGCCGAGCAGCGGAATCAGCAACACGTCGATCATGTCGACAGCGACGCGGCGACTGCGCTCGTGCACGGGTTCGGGAATGCCGTAGCGATTCGTTGCCACTTCATCGCCCACTTTCCATGTAACCCATTGCAGGCTGTGCATCGGGCCGACCACCGGCAGATGGAAGATCTGATCGCGTTGGCGCATGCCGTCGAACAACGCCATCAGCGGCAGTTCGCCCGATGTTGCCCAGTAGCCGCCGATATGGGCGTCGGTCAGGAATTCGGGGATTTGCTCCAGCGTCGACCGCAAACCTTGCGCGGCTGTGATGCGCTGCGTCGGTGTCGCCGCCGCGCGACGCGCTTGCAGCTCGCTGCGCAAGACCTGTCGTGCTGATGTAGTTTCAGTCATGCCGGTGCGTCACCTTGCAGACGACGCGACGCGCCGAGATTGGCGCGTCCCGCGCTCATCGACGTGATGTCAGTGAGGGCGGGACGGCCATCAATGAGAGGCGCCCTCCGCTGTGACGATGCGCATCAAACGACCTTGATCCAGAGGGATCAGGTGGGGAGACTGGTCGGAGCTTTAAGGCTTTCCGCACATGGCGGACATGCACAACCACTGCCGAGTGATCGCCCCGGTGTCGTTCAATAGGAGCAAGGCTAAATGTAAGGTGCACTGTCGCGCACCGCAGAGGACACCGGCGGCTATTGTAGGGATGCGGGCAAAGCCGCATCAAGCTTTGTGCGCAGCATTGACAACCCGCGCGCAAGTTCAGTCGCCTCGTGTTCATCGCGGTCGCGCGAGTCGAGCAGCTCGGTGGCGATGGTCAGTGCCGCGAGAACTGCCAGCCGATCAAAGCCGGCGACGCCGCTGGCGCGCTTGATTTCGCGCATCTTCTCTTCGAGATAGCTGGATGCGGCAAGCAGACCGTCGCGCTCGCCGGGCGTGCAGCCAATGGTGAATTCACGATCGAGGATGTGAACGCTAACCGGTTCGCGTGTGTTCGCCGCAGTCATCGCGATCAACCCGGATTCTGTTCGAGCGTTTTCAAACGCAGGATCATCGCTTCGACACGGCTTCGCGCCTGTTCGTTGCGGGCAAGGATTTGCGCGCGCTCGGTCGCGAGCTGGTCCTGCGAGTGGCGCAAGCTGCGGTTCTCTTCGGTCAGTTGCCGACATAGCGCAGCCAGACGTTCCACCCGCAGGGTGATGTGGTCAAGTTCGGCAAGTGTTGGAGAACGATCAGTCATCGAAACGTTACTCATCAAAAACGGGTAGCGAGACGGGCGGGCGGAAAACTATACACCGGTGTCGTTCACATTTCTGCGCGGTGATTGAAGTCAACGACGCAACCGCGACCACAGGCGGGTCAACGCGAGATCCGCACGATCCAGCGCACGCGCGGCGAGCAAGGATTCACCAGCAATCAGCAGCGCGGCGACGATTAAAAACGCTATGCCGGGACCAGGCAGGAACAGCAACAGAATTCCGATCGGAATCAGGGCAACCGCCAACGCGGCCGTGAAAATCGCATGCCAGCGCTTGCGCTCGGGGGAGCGATTGCGGAAGCGCGTCTGGAAGCGCGTTCCACTGCGTCTTTCGGTGAAATCACGAGCGTGGCGCTTCAAAGTTTCAAACATGGGCCGGGTGCGAAAGATAGGTGAATGGACACTTGCGGTCGGGCAGTTTCCGGCGATGATGCTGATTCGTTCGTCGGGAGACAATCATGAGCCGCGTTGCCATTGCACTTTCCACCGCGCTGTTGACCTTGCCCTGCACCGCCGCTGATCGCGTCACCGGCGCCGCGTTCGCAACCCGATCCGAAGTGATCGCACCACACGGCATGGTCGCCAGTTCGCATCCGCTGGCTACGCAAATTGGCGTCGACATTCTGCAAGCGGGAGGAACCGCCGTGGATGCCGCCATCGCCGTCAACGCTGCCTTGGGCTTGATGGAACCGACCGGCAACGGCATGGGTGGCGACCTGTTCGCCATCGTCTGGGACGCAAAAACCAAAAAACTCTACGGCTACAACGGCTCCGGTCGCTCGCCGAAATCATTGACCCTGCAATGGTTCAAGGACCACGGTCACAGCAGTATTCCATCGTGGGGTCCGCTACCGGTGACGGTGCCCGGTGCAGTGGATGGCTGGTTCGCACTGCATGATCGCTTCGGCAAGTTGCCGATGAAAGCGGTGCTTGCACCGGCCATCGGCTATGCGCGCGAAGGCTTTCCGCTGACTGAGGTGATCGCCTACTACTGGGATCGCTCGGTGGCACGATTGTCACAGTACCCAGGTTTCAGCGAGCAATTCACGATCAACGGCAAGGCGCCGGCGAAGAGCGAGATGTGGCGCAACCCCAATCTCGCCAACACGCTGGAAATCATCGCGAACGGCGGTCGCGACGCGTTCTACAAGGGCGACATCGCACGCACCATCGGCACGTACATGAAAGCCAACGGCGGCTTCCTTTCCTACGAGGACATGGCTGCGCACAAGGGCGAATGGGTCGAACCGGCATCGGTGAACTATCGCGGCGTCGACGTCTGGGAACTGCCGCCGAATGGCCAGGGCATCGCCGCGTTGCAAATGCTCAATATTCTGGAAGGCTATGACTTCTCGAAAATTCCGTTCGGAAGTGCCGAACACCTCCATCTGTTCACCGAAGCGAAAAAACTCGCATTCGAGGATCGTGCAAAGTTCTACGCCGACCCGGATTTCTCGAAGACGCCGATCAAGCAGTTGTTGTCGAAGGAATACGCCGACCAGCGCCGCAAGCTGATCTCGCCGGACAAGGCGATGCGCAAGGTCGATGCCGGCGACGTGCGTCCCGGTACCGACACGATTTATCTGACCACGGCCGACAAGGACGGCAACATGGTGTCGCTGATCCAGTCCAACTATCGCGGCATGGGTTCGGGCATGACGCCGCCTGGGCTGGGTTTCATCCTGCAGGATCGCGGCGAAATGTTCGTGTTGAAAGAGGGCCACGCCAATACGTTCGAGCCCGGCAAGAGGCCGTTCCACACCATCATTCCCGCCTTCGCGACGAAGAGTGGCGAGCCTTGGCTGAGCTTCGGTCTGATGGGCGGCGACATGCAGCCGCAAGGCCACGTGCAAGTCATCATGAACCTCGTCGACTTCGGCATGAACTTGCAGGAAGCGGGCGACGCGCCACGCATCCAGCATGAAGGTTCGACATCACCTGAAGCGCAGGCAACGCCGATGAGCGATGGCGGCGTGCTCGATCTGGAAACCGGTTTTGATCACGCCACCGTCCGCGAGCTTATGCGCAAGGGCCATCGCGTGCAGTTTGCCGACGGACCTTACGGCGGCTACCAGGCCATCGAGCGCGATGCGAAGAATCGCGTCTGGATTGGTGCTTCGGAGAGCCGCAAAGATGGGCAGGCGGCGGGTTACTGATTGCCGCTCCGGCGTAGACTCCGCCAGCTGATACGTGAGGACCATGTGATGCGAACCATTCTGGTAGCGAGCTCCAAGGGCGGTTGCGGCAAGACAACGATCGCAACCAACCTTGCGGCGTACTACGCGATCAAGGGCGAGGCGACCGTGCTGGTCGACACCGACCGCCAGCAGTCCAGCCAGCGCTGGTGCGCCAAGCGCGCCGACATGGTGACGCCGGTCCTGCCGCTCGACGGTACCCGACGACGCTGGTCCGAGCGCATACCCGATGGCGCGCAGCGCGTGATCATCGACGTTCCCGCCGGCATCGCGGCGGACGAACTGGAGCGTTACACCGACCAGCTCGATGCCATCGTGGTGCCGGTGTTGCCTTCGGTGATTGATCTGGAAGCGAGTGCATCCTTCCTCGCCGACCTTTCCGAATTGAAAGCGGTGAAGAAGGGGAAGTTGCCGGTCGCGCTGGTCGCCAATCGACTGAAGCCGTGGACCAACTCCAGCCAGATCGCGGTCGAGGCGATGCGTCAATTGCCGTTCCCTCTGGTCGCTCAACTGCGCGACAGCCAGGCTTACGTGTTGATGGCAGGGCTCGGTCGCAGCATCTTCGATTACCATTCCGAAGCGGTGCGCGGCCATCAGGACGACTGGGCGAAACTGCTGAAGTGGATAGGCAAGCAGTGACCAAACGCTGAAACAAGATGGCGCTGTGTTGGCGCATCGGGTCGCGCTTGGGGCAAGATGGGGTTCCCGGCACCACGGAATCGCAGCAATGGCTACTCGCGACATCATCCTGCTTCGCCACGCCCACGCAGAACCCGCGACCGCCGGCCAGACTGATGCAGATCGCCCACTGAGCGCGCTTGGCAACTCGGAAGCGGAAGCGGCTGGCGCATGGTTGAAGCGTCACGGCGTCGAACCAGACTGCATGCTTTCCTCACCCGCTGCGCGCGCGCGACAGACGCTGGAGCGTGTCATCGCGGTTGCCGGGTACAGCGACGCGCGTGAAGACGAACGCATTTACGAAGCGACGCCCGGTGATCTGATCCGTGTCCTCGACGATAATCCCGATGCCGATTGCATCGTCATCGTCGGCCACAACCCCGGGCTGGAATCGCTGGTGTCGCTACTTGCCGATGGCGCTTCCGACAATGGTCGCGGCATGCCGCCGGCAGCGATTGCATGGCTGCGGATGGACGAGGACTCGCCACTGGAACCGGGCACGGCCGAAGTTCGCCATTTCTGGTGGCCTTGAGGCGACAAACGCATCATCTCGCTGTGTTCTGCACGACCCGAATCTCCCGAAGCCCCGCCACACGCAGCCGGCGGCTGTTGTCAGCCTGTTGTTTTGCGCTATCCCTCGCGGCGGCGACCGGGAGTGGTCAAGGAAAGGAAGTGCCGATCGAGAAGCTGCGCATCGATGCACAGCAGTCGTATGCAGAGTTCTCGCTGCGCGCAATGTTGTTGATGGCGGTCCGCGGACAGTTCACTGCGGTCAGCGGCAGCGTCAATATTGATCGTAAGCGCAACCTCGCTTGGGTCGATGCTCGCATTGATGCCCGTGCCATCGAAATGGGAAATGACGATCGCGAAGATTGGGCGCGCTCTGGCGAATTCTTCGACAGCGCGCGCCATCCGGAAATCCGTTTTATCTCCGACCCGGTCTCACGAACTTTGCTGCGCGAGGGGGGGCCGCTGCGCGGTCGCCTGCGCTTGCGTGGCATTGATCGCATCCTGGAGTTGACTGTGTTGCCCGCCGATTGCGATCAGCCTGGGCGCGAATGCCCGCTGCATGTGCAGGGCAGCATTTCGCGCAGCGACTTCGGCATGACCAGCAAGCGCGCCGTGCTCGGCGACAAGGTGACGCTGGAGCTGTCCGTTCTGGTCGTGCCCATGGCCAATCAGGAGTCGATGTCGGGCGCGCGGCATTGAGCGCTCGCGCCACCGGATAGTCACGCCGCAAGGGAATCGACGAGCAAGCCAGCCGCGACTGGCGGCATGCGGATCAACGGTTCAGCGCTGCCTGTTTCGATTTGCTGCTGGCGCTCGCGAAACCGTTGCAGTGCATCGGCCAGTTCGGTAGCGCGACAGCGCAATACAATGGCGCGTCGGTGCACAACGCGCTGGAACGCAATGTCGTTCATTGCGCAACCAGCGTCCAGGTTCTAGCGCGTGAAGATGACGTCGGAACGAACAGGAGTTTGCTGACGCATCGTCGGATGCCGGTGTGGACGGCGCACAACATGTGCGATACGGCAAACCAGAATCGCTTCGAAACGATGATGGGTATGCGGCTGGACGGTGACAGTGTTCGTAGGAATTTCCTCCTTTCGGCTGTCGGTCGACCCGAGTAGATGCACCGAACTTACCGCACGAGTTGCGGAAAAACTGCCGACTAAACAGTTCTTTCCACAGCACAATTAAGGTAGATTCGTCGTAGTCCCTGTAAAAGTTGGTGCTATACCGCCTATGGCCGTGCAAATGAACGCGCCGTCGCTTGCCGGACTTACCGGCATTGCGAGACGTCTGGTCAACGATGGAGACCTCGGTGAGGCAGACGCACGCAAGGCGGTTGACGACGCCCAGCGTCAGAAAATTCCGCTGGCGGTGTGGCTGACCTCGAACGGCATAGTCAGCAGTGCGATCGTTGCGCATGCGCTGTCAGTCGAGTTCGGCATGCCGCTGATGGACGTGACCGCGCTGGATTTGTCGGCCTCGCCGATGAAGCTGGTCAAGGAAGAACTGATCTCCAAGCACAAGGTGCTGCCGCTCTTCAAACGCGGTAACCGGCTGTTTGTGGGTGTCGCAGACCCGACCAGTTTGCGTGCGCTCGAGGAGATCAAGTTCCAAACCAACACGCAAGTCGAGCCGATTCTGGTCGACGAAGCGGTACTGGAAAGGTTGATCGAACATGTCTTGGCCGGCGGCGGCACGTCGATTGGCAACATCGGCGACGATTCCGAAGGCCTTGAAAGCCTGGAGGCGAGCAGCGGCGAGGAGATGAGCGACTCCGGCGTCGATGCCATGGGCGGCTCCGACGATGCGCCAGTCGTTCGCTTTGTCAACAAAGTGCTAGTCGACGCGATCAAGCGTGGCGCGTCGGATATCCACTTCGAACCCTACGAAGCAAGTTATCGGGTGCGCTTCCGCATGGACGGCATCCTTCGTGGTGTCGCCGCGCCGCCGACCAAGTTGTCGAACCGGATTTCGTCGCGCCTGAAAGTCATGAGCGGGCTGGACATCGCCGAGAAGCGCGTGCCGCAGGACGGCCGCATCAAGCTCAACCTTTCCAAGACGCGCTCAATCGACTTCCGCGTCAGCACTTGCCCGACGCTGTTCGGCGAAAAGATCGTGTTGCGCGTGCTCGATGCGGCGGCAGCAAAGCTTGGCATCGAAAAGTTGGGCTACGACGACGACCAGCGAATCCTTTTCGAGAACGCGATCCAGAAACCCTACGGCATGGTGCTGGTCACCGGCCCGACCGGCTCCGGCAAGACCGTGTCGCTGTACACCGCGCTCAACATCCTCAATACCGAAGGTCGCAACATTTCGACGGTCGAAGACCCTGTCGAAATTCGCCTGCATGGCGTCAACCAGGTACAGCAGAACACCAAGCGCGGCATGACCTTCGCGACGGCGCTTCGCTCATTCCTGCGCCAGGATCCGGACATCATCATGGTCGGCGAAATTCGAGACCTGGAAACCGCCGAGATTGCAATCAAGGCCGCGCAGACCGGCCACATGGTACTGTCGACCCTGCACACCAATGACGCGCCGCAATCGGTGACGCGCCTGATGAACATGGGCATTGCGCCGTATAACATCACGTCATCAGTGAGCCTGATCATCGCGCAGCGCCTTGGCCGGCGTCTGCACGAGTGCAAGCGTTCGCTGGTGCTACCCGACTCCGCCCTGGTCGCCGAGGGCTTCAGCCAAGAGGATGCGGAGTCGGGAATGCAGATCTTTGACGCAGTCGGTTGTTCGGGCTGCAACGATGGTTATAAAGGTCGAGTGGGCGTTTATCAGGTGATGCCGATGCTGGAGGAAATCCAGAAGGTCATCCTTACCGGGGGCAACGCGTTGCATATAGCCGAGGTTGCATCGACAGCTGGCGTGCGCGACCTGCGCGGGTCGGCGCTGCTGAAAGTCAAGGCTGGTGTCACCAGTCTTTCCGAGATCAACCGCATTACCAAGGATTGACTTATGGCAGTCTTGACGGCAAAAGCCAAGGCCGATATCTCCAAGCAGGGGCGCCAGCGCGCGCAGGTCAAGCAGACCGAAACGTTCCTGTGGACCGGTCTGGACAAACGCGGCACCCGAATGAAGGGCGAGCAGGTCGGCAAGAATGCCAGCCTGATCAAGGCGGAACTGCGCCGCCAGGGCATCAATCCGCAGACCGTCAAGCCCAAGCCGAAGCCGCTGTTCGGGAAGGCCGGCAAGAAAATCACCGCCCGCGAGATTGCGGTTTTCAGTCGCCAGCTGGCGACAATGATGGCGGCCGGTGTACCGATGGTGCAGGGCTTCGAAATCGTTGCAGGCGGCCAGAGCAATCCGCGCATGAAGGACATGCTGATTGCGATCAAGACAGACATCGAGGGTGGCTCGGCGCTCAATGAGGCGCTGGGTGCTTACCCCGTCCAGTTCGACGAATTGTTCCGCAACCTGGTCCGCGCTGGCGAATCGGCCGGCGTGCTCGACACCGTCCTCGACACGGTGGCGTCGTACAAGGAAAACATCGAGAGCATCAAGGGCAAGATCAAGAAGGCCATGTATTACCCGGCCGGCGTGCTTGCGGTAGCGGTGATCGTTTCGTCGATTTTGCTGATCTTCGTCATTCCGCAGTTCGAGACCGTGTTCGCCAATTTCGGTGCCGAACTGCCCGCGTTCACCCAGATGCTGGTCGGCGCTTCGCGCTTCATGGTGGCGAATTGGTGGCTGGTGTTGCTGATCTTCGTCGGCACCATCGTCGGCATCGTGATGGCCTACAAGCGCTCCACCAGATTCGCCCATTTCGTCGGGCGCGTTTTGCTGAAACTGCCGATCGTCGGCGAGATTTTGCGCCAGTCGGCGATCTCGCGTTTCGCGCGCACGCTGGGGGTGACGTTCCGCGCTGGCGTGCCGCTGGTCGAAGCGCTCGATTCGGTTTCCGGCGCGACCGGCAGCGTCATTTACAACGAAGGCGTCAAGCGCATTCGCGACGACGTGTCGGTTGGTCACCAGTTGCAATTGGCGATGCGCCAGACCGACTTGTTCCCAAACATGGTTGTACAGATGGTCGCCATCGGCGAAGAAGCCGGTGCGCTCGACAAGATGCTGTTCAAGATCGCCGAGTTCTATGAGGAAGAAGTCTCGAACGCGGTCGATTCTCTATCCAGCCTGCTGGAGCCTTTTATCATGGTCGTCATCGGCGTACTGGTCGGCGGCATGGTGATCGGCATGTACCTGCCAATCTTCAAGCTCGGCGCGGTGGTGGGTTGAGGGTTCCGCACTGCAATGAGTGATTTTTCCTGGGTCGCCGAACCCGCGCCATTGATTGCCTTGTGTGCCGTGTTCGGCCTGCTGGTCGGCAGTTTCCTCAACGTCGTCATCCTGCGCCTGCCGGTCCGCCTGCAACACGACTGGCGCAATCAGGCCCGCGATGTGCTGGAGCTGGAAGCGGACGCCGGCTCCGCTGAAATGGCTCCGCCCGATCTGGTATTCACGGCGTCGCACTGCCCCGCGTGCAAGCACAAACTTTCCGCACTGGACAATATTCCCTTGCTCAGCTGGCTGGTTCTGCGCGGCCGCTGTCGCTACTGCAAGACGCCGATTTCCGCGCAGTATCCGCTGGTCGAAGCGCTGACCCTCGTCGCGTCGGCGCTGATTGCGTGGAAGTTCGGCCTGACCGGCCAATTATTCGCTGGACTGTTGTTTACCTGGGGCCTGATCGCCGCCGCCGGCATCGATGCGCGCACGCAACTTTTGCCCGACCAGCTCACCGTGCCACTGATGTGGCTGGGCCTGTTGATTTCGCTGTTCCCGATTTTCGTCGATCCGGCGACGGCCATCGTCGGCGCAGCGATTGGCTACCTCAGCCTGTGGTCAGTGTTCTGGCTGTTCAAGTTGATTACCGGCAAGGAAGGCATGGGCTACGGCGACTTCAAATTGCTGGCCGCGCTCGGTGCGTGGATGGGCGCAATGAGCCTGTTGCCGATCATCCTGATGTCGTCGCTGTTCGGTGCGGTGATCGGTAGCATCGTGCTGGCAAAGCGCGGCCAGGATCGCTCGACGCCGATCCCGTTTGGCCCGTTCATCGCCATCGCTGGCTGGGTCTGGTTTGTGTTTGGCGATGGGCTCGCCGCCTGGTATCGCGGATTCTTCCCGGCGATCTGATGGCTGGTTA
>JAYUYW010000108.1:0-15272 GCA_043752325.1 Rhodanobacteraceae bacterium
AGCGTACCGCAGCCGCCGGGCATTGCGATCACCGCGTCGGAATCAGCGAGCAATCGATGCTTGCGCTCGCGCATGTCTTCGACCAGCTGCAGTTCGGTGAGGCCTGGGTGGCCCCACTCCAGGTCGGCCATGAAACGCGGCAGGATGCCGATTACCTGTCCACCGGCGTCCAGCGCTCCATCGGCAGCCTTGCCCATCGAGCCGACGCTGCTGCCACCGTAGACCAGAGTGTGGCCGGCCTTGCCGATCTCGGTGCCGAGGCGGTAGGCCACATCGTGGTAGACCGCATCACAGGCATTGCTCGACGCGCAGTAGACACAAATTCGCATGGTGATTCCGAATGGTTGGGAGCGCCTGACGATGCGCTCAATTGATGCCGCGATGTTTGCCCTGGAACGGCGCGTAGAACGAGCGCAGTTTTTCGATATCCGCGCCAACATTCGTACTGGTTTCAAACAACGGTCCGACGTGGATGATCTTGTCCGGATAGTGAAACGCGATCGGAAGGATCGGCACATCCGCGGTGCGTGCGACATGCCAGAAACCGGACCTCCACTTGGGCATCCGCTTGCGCGTACCTTCCGGTGCGATGCCCACCCAAAGCTGGCGGCGTTGCGCGAAGCGTTGGCTCATGTCGCCGACGATACCGTGAGTTGCCGTTCGGTCCACCGGAACGACGCCGATCCAGCGCAGCAATGAGGACAGCGGCCAGATAAACAATTCGCGTTTGCCGAGGATGGTGATATCGACCCCAATTGCGATTACGACCAGCATTCCCCAGATACCATCCCACCACGACGAATGCGGCGCACCGAGCACCACCAGGCGCGATACGTCCGGGAATTGCCCGGTGAGTTTCCAGCCGGCGCGCTCCAGCAGCCATTGCGCGATGCGCTGACTCCGACCGCGGCGCGCTTGCGGCACCTGCGGCGGCAATGGATCACGCAGGATCGAAGGCGAGTTGATCGGCTCGATCACTCGCCGTTCCAGTCACGATTACCGCGCCCGCGTTTGATACCGCCGCGCGCCTTCTTCTCACCAATGCGGCGCTCCTGCGAACCACGCGTCGGCTTGGTCGCGATGCGGCGCTTCGCGGTCGCCGTGCTGGCGAGAATGATCTCGGCAAGGCGGTTACGCGCATCGTCGCGGTTCTTTGACTGATCGCGGAAGCGATTCGCCTGGATCACGATCACCCCGTTGCCGGTGATGCGGCGATCACGCCGCGCCAGCAGGCGCTCGCGCAGCCAGTCGGGCAGGGACGGCGATTGCGCGATGTCGAAGCGCAGCTCGACTGCACTTGCAACCTTGTTGACGTTCTGCCCACCGGGACCGGACGAACGCACGAAATTCTCGATCAACTCGCCATCATCAATCTGCAGGCTGTCGTTGATTTCGAGCACGCGTCAGTCGCGGAAGTTGTCGAACTGCAAGGGCACGGTCAGCTCGGCTCCGCGAAGGTAGGCGATGGCCGTTTGCAGATCGTCGCGCTTCTTGCCGGTGACGCGCAGCTTGTCGCCCTGGATGCTCGCCTGCACTTTCAACTTTTCTTCCTTGATGCGCTTGATGATGTCTTTCGCGGCAGCTTGGTCCAGGCCCTGCTTCATCGTCACTTTCTGGTGCGCGTTGGCGACGTTGGATTCGGGTTCCGCGATATCCATGCTGCGCGTGTCGATGCTGCGCTGCGCCAGGCGTGTGCGCAGGATGTCCATCATTTGTTTGAGATGAAATACCGATTGCGCCTTCAGCGTGATCACCGATTCCTCCAGCGCGAAACTGGCGTCGGCATGCTTGAAATCGAAACGCTGGTCCAGCTCGCGGCTGGCCTGGTCGACCGCATTGGTCAGTTCGTGCTGATCGACTTCGGAAACGATATCGAACGATGGCATCAGTGCAACTCCTTGCGTGCAAGGCGTCGATTGTAACGCCCGTCATCATTGCGACCATGCGCCTGCGGTTGCCGCGTTGTTGCCGGCTGTGGAAGAATCGGGACAGCGAGGGATGCTCTGACCAAGTTCGCGCGCCCGCGTGGACTTGGTCAGAACACCCAAAGGAGGATTTTTCAATGATCGATCCCGATGGATTTCGACCCAATGTCGGCATCATCCTGATCCGCGACGATGGTCGCGTGTTCTGGGCGCGCCGCGTTAAACGTGATGGCTGGCAGTTCCCCCAGGGCGGCATGCGCACCGACGAAACTCCCCTGGAAGCGATGTATCGCGAGCTGGAAGAGGAAACCGGCTTGCGCGCTGAACACGTTGAACTTCTCGGTGCCACTCCCGGCTGGTTGCGCTATCGATTGCCGGATCGCTTCGTGCGCCGCCACCAGCGACCGATCTGCGTTGGCCAGAAACAGGTGTGGTTCCTGCTGAAGATGGTTGGTGAGGAAGCCGACGTGCGATTGGACGCGACCGAAACACCCGAGTTCGACATCTGGCGCTGGGTCGATTTCTGGTATCCGACTACGAACGTTGTGTCGTTCAAACGGCGTGTTTACGAGCAGGCGCTGCATCATCTGGCGCCGTTCGCCTCGTTGACCGGGCCCATGGCGACACTGGAGCAGTTTTTAGCGTCGGTGGAATCACAGCCTTCTCCCAGCCAAGGCTGAGCCGGCCGGAACTGGGCGCTCGATGCGGTTTGAGGCGCGATTGACAATCGTTCTCATTTGTACTGAAATGCGGTTATTCCACTGGAGTGCCGCATGTACGTCTGCATCTGCAATGCCGTGACTGATCGCCAGATCCGCCAAGCTGCGGACGATGGCGTGTGCAGCATGGCCGAATTGAGCCGCCGCACCGGCTGCGCGGATTGCTGTGGCAGTTGCGCGGATCTGGCCAGTGAAATCTTCGACGCCGCCGTGCGTCGCTTGCCATTGGCGACCGCTGCCTGAGCGCGTTTCCGTTCGCCTTGCTGCGGGCGTCTGTTTTTCCAGAACACCACCCGAAGTTCGGTAGCACACTGCCGCGCCCAACTCGTGCATGCGCAAATGCGTGTGATTGCCGTTTCTTCATGGCGCGCCCTCTGTCGCTAAAGTGCGGCTTCAATCTGCGCGGCACCCGACCGATTCAGGAGTAGCGACATGAAAGGCGACAGCAAGGTCATCCAACACCTCAACAAGGTGCTCTACAACGAATTGACGGCGATCAACCAATATTTCCTGCATTACCGCATGTACAAGAACTGGGGGTTCAAGGAACTCGCCGATCACGAGTACCACGAGTCGATCGACGAAATGAAGCACGCAGACCAGCTCATTGATCGCATCCTGTTCCTGGACGGTCTGCCGAATTTGCAGAAGCTCGGCAAGCTGCTAATCGGCGAAAGCCCCATCGAAGCGATCAACTGCGACCTGAAACTGGAGATGGACGCGCACGTTGATCTCAAATCCGCGATCACCTACTGCGAAGAGGTTCGCGATTACGTCAGTCGCGATCTGTTCAAGCACATCCTGGAATCCGAGGAAGAGCACATCGACTGGCTGGAAACGCAGGTCGAACTGATAAGTCAGATTGGCGAAGCGAATTACCTGCAGACCAAGGTCGGCGCAACGTAGTGAACAGTGCGGCGCGAATTAGTCGCGCGTCATATGCTCGTTCATGCGAGAGGCGATGTATTCCTCGGTCCAGCTGCGCAAGGAAAAATCGCGAATGAAGCCGCAATGGCCGCCGTGCTCGGCGACATCCAGCTCGATCATCGGCGATAGTTTCAAGGCGCGGAAATCACCAATAGGGATCACCGGATCGTCGGCAGCGGTGAGGATGGTCGCAGGAATCTGCATCTGCGCCAGCGCCGCGCCTTCCAGCGAATAGCCGTCCAGATATTCTTCGAGGGTTTCGTAGCCGGTATGCCGCAGGATAAGGATGCGGGTCAGGTCGCGCAGATTGCCGCCTAATTCCTTGATATCGAACAGCGGCGTGGTCGGGAACAAGGCCTGCTTGCGCTTGAGCGAACTGCGCCACTTGTGCAGGAAGTAGCGCTCGTAAACCGGCAGCGCTGCTTCGAGACCGTACAAACCATTGCGCGGACTGATCACCGGGCATACGGCCATCACGTAACGCAAGGGAATGTTCAAAGCCGGCGCACGCAGTGCGATGCGCAGCGCGAAATTGCCGCCGAGCGAAAAACCGGCGATGCCGAGCGCCTGAACCGGAAACAGCCGATGCAAGGTGGCGACCGCGCCCACCACTTCGTCGATCAGGCAGGAATGGAACAAGCCGGGGTTGAGATGATGGGTGTCGCCGTGATCGCGGAAGTTGAGGCGAAACACATCAAATCCGCCACGCACGAGGCTGGCGCCGGTTTGCAGAATGTAGGTGGAATCAGCGCTGCCTTCCCAGCCGTGCAGCAATACGATCAACCCGCGCGATTCCGGCAGGCTGTCCTGCGCGGTGTGAAAGCCCTGCAGGCGCACGCCATCGCCACAGTCGAGAATGTGTTCGACGGCACCGCGCGAAAGACTCGTGCGCTGGCGTCGGAACAACAGCCGACGCACCCCACTCGATGCCAGCACCGATTGCACGTGCGGATTGCGCAGCAGCCGATGCGGGCGAAAATCACTCGCGTGCATTTGTGTTCCCCTGCAGGTCCAAGGCTTGGCCGATGCGCGCGCGACTTTCTTCGGACATGCGCCGACGCGCGTCGGGCGCCGCGGGTACAGGTTCGAGAAAATGCACCTCGGCATCCATCGAGCGTTGTCCAAGCAGACGGATGAAGTTCGCGAAGAAACTTTCGTCCGGTCCGAACGGAACGCTCAGATCCTGCTTGCCATTGCGACCATAGAGAAGAGCGACGGGCTGCACCGGAACATCTGCATCAAGCGCGGCCTGGAAAATGCGCGCATGAAACGTGCGCAGCACGTCACCGCGACCGGTTCCGCCTTCCGGGAAAATGCCGACGGGGTGTCCTTCACGCAGTCTTTTCACCACAACGGCCATCACCGAGTTCAAAGAATCCGTATTGCCGCGTCGATGAAAGATCGTTCCTGCGCGCGAAGACAACCAACCCACTACCGGCCAATCGGCAATCTCGCTCTTGGCGACAAAATGCATGGCGCGCTGGCTGTGCATGAGTTCGATGTCCAACCACGACAAATGGTTGGCCACATACATCACAGCACCGGGCAGCGGTTTTCCAAAGCTTCGAATACGGAAGCCGAACAGCCTCACCAGCCAGCCGGACCACCAGCGGATCATAAAGGTGTTGAGGTGCTCGCCAGCAATCGGGATGTAGCAAAGCGGTGGCGCAATCGCGATCAGCGCCAGCGGAAGGCCGGCGAAGAGGTGGATCAACAGCAGCGGGGTGCGCCACAGATAGCGGATTGGACGCAGGTGATCGCGCAGCATGAGGCGAGGATCTGCCGAAAGGTTACCCACAATCGTACAGCAAGGGTTAGCCGAATGTTGCGCTGCGGCATAAATCGTGAACCAACTTTCTGGTGACATATCAGCACACGTGCGCTTGCCGATCCCCGCGTCACCCGGATAATGGCCGGCCCGATGTCGGAGCCAGCCATGACCCAGAAGACCGTACTCAACGAAGCCCATCGCGCGCTTGGCGCGAAGATGGTCGATTTCGGTGGTTGGGACATGCCGATCAGTTACGGATCGCAACTGGAAGAACACCACGCCGTGCGTCGTGACGCCGGCATGTTCGACGTCTCTCACATGACCGTTATAGACCTGCACGGCGATCGTTGTCGCAACTTCCTGCGCCGCCTGCTCGCCAACTCGATCGATAAGCTGAGGAAGCCCGGCAAGGCGTTGTACTCGTGCATGCTCAATGAGCGTGGTGGCGTAATCGACGACCTGATCGTCTACTTCCTCGCGGAGGATTACTTCCGACTTGTGGTCAACGCATCGACGCGAGACAAGGACCTAGCCTGGATTGAACGACAGGCCGAATCGTTCCACCTGCGTGTCGAGGAGAGGCCAGAGTTGGCGATGATCGCGGTGCAGGGACCAAATGCTCGCGAAAAGGTGCATGGACTGCTGTCTTCTGACACAGCGGCGAAGGCAGCCAAGCTCGGCAAGTTCGTTGCCATCGATGGCGATGGTCTGTTCATCGCGCGCACTGGCTACACGGGTGAAGACGGCTACGAGATCATCGTGCCGCAAGAAAATGCTGTTGCGCTGTGGAATCGACTGATCGAAGCCGGAGTGGCTCCCGCTGGTCTTGGCGCGCGCGACACGCTGCGCCTGGAAGCCGGAATGAATCTCTACGGCCAGGACATGGACGAAGAAGTAAGCCCTTGGGAAGCAGGTCTTGCCTGGACCATCAGCCTCGACGAGGGCCGTGAGTTCATTGGTCGTGGTGCGCTCGAAAAGCAGCAGGCCGACGGCGCGCCGCGTCAACTGGTTGGTTTCGTCATGGACGAGAAGGGTGTGTTGCGCCACGGCCAGACTGTGATCAGCGCGAATGGCAAAGGGGAAATCCTGTCCGGGACGTTTTCCCCCAGCTTGTCCAAGTCGATAGCCTTCGCGCGTGTGCCTGCCGGTGCCGTCGAGCCCGCCGAAGTCGATATTCGTGGCAAGCGCGTGCGGTTGCGCCAGGTGAAACCCCCGTTCGTTCGCGATGGCCAGTCCTGCGAAGGAATCTGACGCGCGTCATTTTGAACAGCACGTTTTTGCAACCGCTCCCGGCGCGGTAGAATCGCGTCGCACGCCCTCCCAGGAATGAACCCGATGAAAGAAATCCCCGGCGACCTCAAGTTTCTCAAGTCCCACGAATGGGCTCGCGTTGAAGATGACGGCACCATCACGGTCGGAATTTCCGACCATGCCCAAGGCCTGCTCGGCGATCTGGTCTACGTCGAATTGCCGAATGTTGGCGACACCGTGCAGGCGGGCCACGCGGTTGCCGTGGTCGAGTCGGTGAAGGCCGCATCGGATGTCTATACACCGGTCAGCGGCGAAGTGGTCGCCGTCAACGACTATCTCTCTGATAAGCCCGAGACGATCAACGAGGACGCGTTCGGCGATGGCTGGATCTTCGTCGTCAAGACCGACAATCGTGAAGAACTCGATGAACTGATCGGTCCCGACGACTACGCCGAGATGATCGAGAACGACGATCACTAGAAAAGATCATTGATCGCGCTTCCTTTCGCGCTGATCTGAAACCTTGCGCGGGCCGGCACGTTCCGGCCCGCCGCTTTTTTTGGGAACTACAACACATGCCTTTCATTCCGCACTCCGAGTCCGACGTCAAGGCGATGCTCGCCACGATTGGCGTCGACAGCATCGAAGACCTGTTCGACGAGATCCCGTCCGCGCTGAAAATCGACATGCTCGCCAGCGTGCCGGCCGGTCTCAACGAGATGGAGGTCAATCGGCTTTTGAAAGGACTCGCAGCGCAGGATGGAACACCGCTGTGTTTCGCCGGTGCTGGCGCGTACGAGCATCACATTCCGGCCGCGGTCTGGACGATCGTTACCCGTGGCGAGTTTTATTCCGCGTACACGCCGTACCAGGCCGAAGCTAGTCAGGGCACGCTGCAACTGATTTACGAATACCAGTCGATGATGACGCGGCTGACCGGGATGGATGTGAGCAACGCATCGCTTTACGACGGCGCGACTGCGCTGGCGGAAGCTGCGCTGATGGCGGAGCGCTGCATCAAAAAGGGACCGCGTCGCATTCTGGTGCCGACCAGCGTGCATCCCGCGTATCGTAAGACATTGAAAACCATTGTTGGCTTGCAGGGCATCGATGTCGTTGAATTGGATGTCAGCAGCACGGGTGGTCACCTTGATCCAGCGTCGCTGGCTGACGACATGCCGGCGTTCACTGCGTTGGTCATTCCGCAGCCCAACTTCTTCGGCGTGCTTGAAGACGTCGACGCGCTGACCGACTGGGCGCATTCAAAAAAAGCGTTGGTGATCGGCGTCGTCAATCCGATGTCGCTGGCGGTTCTGGAGCCACCAAGCGAATGGGGTGCAACCGGTGCGGACATTGTTTGCGGCGAGGGACAACCAATGGGGGTGCCGTTGTCGTCGGGTGGTCCCTACTTCGGGATCCTGGCCTGCAAGGCGGAATTCGTTCGACAGATGGCTGGTCGCATCGTCGGTCGCACCACCGATATCGATGGCAAGCCAGGTTTCGCGCTGACCTTGCAAGCACGCGAGCAACACATTCGCCGCGCCAAGGCGACTTCGAACATCTGCACCAATCAGGGTTTGCTGGTGACGGCGGCAACGATCTACATGGCAATGACCGGTCCCGAAGGTTTGCGTCGCATCGCTGCCAACAGCATGGCGAACACGCGCAAGCTACGTGATCGGCTGACGAACTTGCCGGGTGCGCGTTTGTTGTTTGATCGACCGATCTTCCATGAGTTCGCTATCGCGTTTGATCGCGATGCAACGAGTCTCGTCGAGGAACTTGCGAGGGATGGAATCGTCGCCGGTTTTGCACTCGGCGAAGAGTATCCCGAGCTCGGCGATGCGTTGCTGGTGTGCGCAACCGAGACGAAGACTGACGCCGACATGGATCGATTCGCTGACGCGCTGCGCGCGAAACTGGCGTAACAGAAAAAAAAGTTTCATCGCCATTCAACTGGCGATCATAAAATGCAAACGCCTGCGCATACTGCGTGGGCGTTTTTGTTTCCGCACCAACAATGATCGAAAAAATTCATGGCTATTGGTTCGAGCGAAAAGTGCGAAGCCGCCACAGGCCGCGTCATTGCTTGCTTTCACTAAATAGAAACAAGGATTTACATATCGCCATCTAAACGTATAAACGTCCAAAACATTCCAGCTGACAGCTACCGCTGCGCGGTAATACAAGCGAGCGATTGCGGACTACGTCGATCCAATGCGTTGCATCGATGCAAAAATGCAGTTGACACACTCGCATGACAAGAATAGGTTTCGCGTCATCGACTACGGTGATGTTGGAAAACATGGCTTCACGCTACAACTCAGATCCATTCGTTTCTCCCTACATCGAACACGGTTCCAAATACGGAACCGTCAGAAAAATCACCGTCTCGATTCCCCTGCACATCCTTCAACTTTTGTCCGACGAACGGACGCGCCGCCAGGTCAACAATTTGCGGCATGCCACGAACAGCGACCTGCTGTGCGAGGCGTTTCTTCACGCTTTTACTGGGCAACTTTTGCCAACTGACGAGGAGCTAATACGCGATATGGCTATGAAAAAAGCAGCAACAAAGAAACCGGCCGCCAAGAAGGCAGCCAAGAAAGCACCTGCAAAGAAGGCTGCAAAGAAGGCAGCAAAGAAAGCACCTGCAAAGAAGGCACCTGCCAAGAAGGCAGCAACGAAGAAGGCACCTGCCAAGAAGGCAGCAAAGAAGGCGCCTGCAAAGAAAGCAGCAAAGAAGGCACCTGCCAAAAAGGCAGCAATGAAGAAGGCAATGCCGGCGAAAGCCGCGAAAGCCACGAAGGCTGCAAAGAAGAAGTAAGGCAACACCGCGACACCCTGTGAGTTTCCGTCCAGGTCATGTGGCGGAACGCAGGACCCATACCTAGAAAGTGCTGCACGATTGCCCGATTGCTCCCCCTGCGGTTGCCCAGCGCAGGGGGAGACTTCACTACGAGTTAAGGACCGACGCCTGCTTGCCTTCCAACAAGCTTCGAGGAATGCTTCCGCGCAGATTTTGCGAAACGACCAACCTCACCCGACGTGGCGTCGCAACGGTTGATCCGAATCATCTGCCGCGTTGGTCGGCGGGGGTACTTGATGGTCTTGTCCACGCTTTTTCGTACGGGCAGTCGCGATCGTGGCGACCAGAAGACTGCTCACTGGCGATCGCAGGAAGAAAGACGCGATGCCGAGTAGCGAGCTGATCGAACCGACAACTACTCCACCTGGAACTCTCGCGAGTAGCGCACCGCTGGCAAAGCTGACCGCGACCATTGTCTTGGGGTGATCGGTTGGCCGCAGCTTGAAACGCCAGGGCCGCCACAAATCCATCATCTGGTCGTAGCGCAAGTGTTGACGATGTGCCGCGAAGTCGGCCGCAAGCCGTAGTGCCTTGAGATTCATGGTGTGACTCCCTCAGGTTCTTCGCTTGGCTCTGCCGTCGGATCTGGCGCCTGATGTTGCGGCCGCATGCCGGCGATCAGTCTTCGCGTGCGCGGCATGCTCATGTCGCGGAATGAGCGACGAATCATGAAGAAGACCCAAACGCCTCCAATGGAGTTAACCACTACAACGGTGGCGATACCGACCGACCAGCTACCGGCAAGCCGCGCCACACCAGCAGCAACCAAGGCGAGCAGTCCGAGCCATGTCCCCACGCCCAGCACAATAAGCACGCAACTCATGGCAAATAGAAAGAGCGCGGAGTTGCGGGCAAGGTGGAATTCGGCACGCACCAGAGCCAACGAAGCAATAAACGTTTCGACGGTGGCGCTGAATAGCTCGCGTGCACTATCCAGCACGCCGCCATCGTGGAGTCCCGCTGGTTGGCTTTCAGCGGCCGCCTCCGCAGCCTTCGCTTTTTGATCGGCGAATTGCTGCTCAGCGGCGACGTCTGGTGGGGTGGGAAGTTCCGGCGGCTGGTCGGGGCTCATCGCGAATTACGATGAATCAGCGACTACGGAACAGGCGGCTCAACACGTAACCCGCCGCAAAAGCGATGCCCGCCGCTGCCAGTGGATTAGCACGAATCTGTTCGCTGGTGGCGGTGCTGATCTTGCCGAAGCCATCAGAGAAGCGCTCGCCCGCGTCGCGCAACTCTTCCTCAAGGTTGGCCCCATTCGCGCTCAGCCTGTTTCCAAGTCGACGCAACTCGCTGGTGGTCTGATCGATTCCGCTTTTCAAGGTACTTCCAACCTGGCTTGCAGCATTCGCTGCCTCGTTGGCGCCTTCTTTGATGTCTTGAGTTGTTTCACGTGTCGTAGCCATGGTGGGTCTCCTGGTGTCAATAGATTGCTTGGTGATTGAGCCACGCCGCGATTGGCACGCTGAGCGATCAGCGCGTCGGTGGGTCGACGGCGTGGTGTTGAACGATCATCGACGGCAGCGGATGAACCTCACGTCAACGATCAATGCTAACAGCGTCGCTCAACGCGATGCGACGCCGATTCTGGATCAATTCCGCAACCGCAGCCGTTTCGCGTAGCGGTGGGATGGCGGGCCGCGGATGGGTGTCGCCCAGTGCGCGCAGATAACCCGCACCGATCAGTTCGGCATGGAAACCTGCCAGCTTGCCAATGATCGGCTTCGGCGCGTAGGTCCAGACCGGTCGACCGGTTGCGCAGGCTTCGCTGAGCATGTTCACCGAGTCGGGTGTGACGATGAGTCGATCCGCCCACGCCAGGATCCCGGCATAGGGGTTGTGCCCATCATCGGCGCCAGCGCAGAAAGTTCCTGGGAGCGCGGCGAATGCCGAGCGCAGGAAGTCGGAAACGTCGGGTGAAGTGCGTCGAGATACGGTCACCAGGAAACTGCCGCCTTCGTTGCGGTGCATGGCCCGGCAGTGCTCGACAAGCCCCCTGCAATATTCAGGGTCGATGCGTTGAGCGCGATTGCTTGCACCAATGAGAACGGCGTGACGTGGCCCCGCGAAGTCTCCGAAGTGCGCATAGCTCGCACGTGCTTCGGACAACCACGCATCGTCAACCGGATTCAGTGCGCCGATCGTGAGAATTACGTTGTCGCCCGGCATGGCGTCGTGTTGCGGCGTGATCACGTGATCGAAACGCGAACTGGAAATGCGTGGGTCGAGGATCTGGATGCTCGTGGTGCGACCATCGCTCCATTCGCGCAGCAACCGAGTCAGCAGTGCCGCGCGGCGACCGCAACCGATTGCCAGTGACGGCCAAGGGGGTGAGAGATTGCCGCCGTCCAGCACGCGGATGGCAGAGCGGGCGCCGAGGGTGAATCGTGGTGCCAGCATCGCCCATGGCTCGCGCAACGAAACTCGCATGATGTGCGGTACATGGCCCAACGCACGCGCCAACGCCAACACCTGCCGCTCGTTGCCCGCAGCGCCATCGCTGATCGCCCAGCAAGTTTCGGTTTCCGTCATTTCGTTGCTCGCCAGCTACCGGGTGCGTCCGCCGTTTCGGTAACGCGCATCAGTCGTTCAAGCACGATTGTGCACGATGGTGCCGCATTGTTCGTGACGCCGTGTCGTAGCTGACAGGCATGAGCGCCTACACTGTGTCGCTCGATCACCTTTCAATGGAATGCAGTCCGATGACTTCCACACTTGATGCCCAAGCACTCGATCAATTGTTTCGCCGTGCCCGGACGCACAATGCCTGGCAATCGCGCGACGTGACTGACGAACAGCTGCATGCGCTGCATGAACTAGCCAAGTTCGGCCCAACCAGCGCGAACTGCTGTCCGGCTCGAATCGTTTTCGTCAAGTCGGCGGCGGCAAAGGAACGACTTGGACCGGCACTGTCAGAGATGAATCGCGACAAGACGCTTTCAGCGCCGGTGACAGCCATCATCGGTTCCGACCAGGAGTTCTACGAAAAGCTGCCGCAGCTTTTCCCGCATGCCGATGCACGTAGCTGGTTCGTCGACAACGAAGAGTTGATCGCATCGACAGCATTCCGCAACAGCAGCCTGCAAGGCGCTTATTTGATCCTCGCGGCGCGTTCACTAGGGCTTGATTGTGGTCCGATGTCCGGGTTCGACAACGACAAGGTTGATGCGGAATTCTTCAAGGGCACTCCAATCAAATCCAACTTCCTCGTCAACATCGGCTATGGCGACGCCAGTGTCCTGTTTCCGCGCAGTCCTCGACTGTCGTTCGATGAGGCGTGCAAAATTCTTTGACCGCGTTATCGTTGCACTCCCGACTCTGTTCCCATTTCGTCAAAACCGGAGACACCCCATGCTTCGCAACAGCCTGCTTGCCAGCGCCATCATCCTCGCATCATCCACCGCCATTGCTGCGCCGGTCAGTTACTCGATCGACGCCGGGCATACAGACGTGCTCTTCGCCTGGAATCATTTCGGTTACTCCAACCCAACCGGCCATCTTGGCCAGGCAAGCGGAACGATCGTTTTCGATGACGCCATGCCGGAGGCCTCGTCGGTTGAAGTGAAGTTTCCTCTGGCCGGAATGAATACCCACGTCAGCAAGCTCGACGAACATCTGAGATCCGATGAGTTCTTCGACGCAGCGAAGTTCCCCGAAATCACCTTCAAGAGCAGCAAGGTGGAGAAGGCAGCCGGAGTGAATGGCTTCACGGTAACTGGCGACCTGACTATCCATGGCGTAACCAAGCCGGTGGTGCTCGCGGCCACCCTCAACAAGGCCGACATGCATCCGATGAAGAAGGTGCCGGCGATCGGGTTCGATGCAACGACGACGATCAAGCGCAGCGATTTTGGTGTTGGTGCATACGTGCCCAAAGTCAGCGACGAGATCAAGGTGCACATCACCGTCGAGGCGATGGGCAGCAAGTAGCGCATCGCGAGCAAGCCACCGTCTTTTTGAGGCGGTGGCTTGCACAACAACACGTCTCTAACGGCAGCCAGCACTTCCCACATGCTCACGCCATGGCGCGGAATGGATCGCGGCGTTACCGATCACACGGGACGCAAGCGTCTCCAACAGTTTTCATCGGGAAGTTTTTTTGACGCCGATCGGATGGGTTACGGGGCGCTGCGCGTGCTCGACGATGAGTGGCTCGCTCCGGGCGCAATGCTCGACAGCGAGCGCCGCGCCAATATGGAAATACTGACTTGGGTACTTGATGGCCAAGTCGACCTGCTGGTCGGTGACGCCACGGACTCGCTTGGCCGGAACGGTTTCGCTTGCGTAAGCGCTGGCAGCGGAATCGATTGCGCCATGCGCAATTCGGGAGCATTGCCGGCGCACGTTGTGCAGCTGTGGTTGCAGCCAACTGTCGTCAACGCTGTCCCGCGATCCAAGGTGCGTCGATACATCGATGCCGAATTGCGTGGTGGTTTTCGGCGCGTTGCGGCGAGTGCCGATGCTGGTGCGGATATCGAGTTGCGCGCGGACGTGAAGGTCGCCTTCGCGCGGGCAGAGGCGGGTGAACAGTTGTGCTACCCGCTACCGGCCAGGCGAAGGGCGTGGTTGCAGGTTTTGCGAGGAAATGTGAATTGCGGCGACTTCGAAGCCTGCGCCGGAGACGGCATTGCGGTGGGTGACGCAAGCATCATCGAACTGAACGTTCGCGACGACGCTGAAATTATGCTCGTCGAGCTGACCTGATCGAGCGTGCCAAGGTAGCCCTATACCCCGTTCTAGCGCTTGACGCCCTGGTTGCGCAGCGCTTCCAAGCCGGAAAGGTCGATCGAAGCTACCGCATCCTTGATCGTGTCGATGTCGTCGCTGGTTCCCTCGACCGCCACGGTGAAGCGGTCGCCCAGCACCACGCTGTACTCGCCGTGCTTGCTCTGGCTGTTCCACTCTTCGTGGATCAAACGCCCGTCCTGCTCATAGGTCTTCTCGTAACCGCTATCGGTCTCGCGTTCGCTGCTCACGCCAACGGCGTTGGCCAGTCCCAGCAAGCCCTTCGCGCTGCCGACATCAGTGATCGATAGCCGCAGCGACTGGCCATCGTCGTCGCTGTACGTCGCGTTCGCCACCGACATCTGCATGCCCATCGCAGCATTCTGCTCGGCGGAATAATTGGTGCGCCTCATGCCCGCCAATGACTCGGGAACGAATGCCTTGAGATCCGACGGAGCGAGTGCGTCGACCGCGTCACCGCCGCCCATCACGGTGCCCAGCATCGCTGTTGCCGCAGCGGCTTGTGCGTCCTTGTCGCCGCTTTTGCCAGCAGCTTCAAGTCGCTTTCCGGCCGCTTCCATCTTGGCGCCGTACTGCGAAAGCTTGCCGAGCGCGGAATCCTTGTCGATGGTGACGTCGTTTTCCGAGCGGCCATCACGGTCGAAGTTCGCGCCAGTTACCATCGCGCCCGCGCCAGCCATGCCCCCGACAATCACGCCAATGATCAGGCTCAACACCAGTGCAACCACCACGATGACAGCGGTGTAGACACCAGCGCGTTCCGGTGGGCATTTCATGAGTTGCGGCAGGCCGAGGTAAATCAGATAGATCGCGTAGATGCCGCCTGCAATCGCCAGTAGCGCACCCAGTACCGGAAGGATGACGGCAATGCTGGCAACCCAGCTCGCGGTGTACGCATAGGCGACTACCTTCAGCGCCTGCACGAAATTCTTTTCGCCCGCAAAGCTTGGCGACAGTGCATCGACGATCAGGGCCACGACATAGACCAAGGCCAGGGTCGCAACGTAGGTGATGATCATGCTGGAGATGCCAGCCATGAAGGGAACCTTCATCGATGCACCCAA
>JAYUYW010000109.1:0-15246 GCA_043752325.1 Rhodanobacteraceae bacterium
GCTCGAAGCAGAGTACGCCAAGGTTGCCGACGCGCGGCTGGCCAGTTGGCGACAACGACAGTCAGATCATATTCGAAGCGGTCCGACTCGCGGTCATAGCGATTGCGTAGCCAGACCGGAAAACGAAGGTCGTAGCAAACCTGCGGCAGGATGCGCCAGCCATTCAATTCCACCAGCAAGCGGTCCTTGCCGCCGGCGTAGCGCTCGTGTTCGTTGGCCATGCGAAACAGATGGCGCTTGTCGTAGATCTCGTAGCTACCGTCCGGACGCATCCAGACCATGCGATTGACGCACTTGTCACCGTGGCGAATCACCAGGCTACCGGTGATGACGCAATCAATTTTGCAGGCGAGGTTCGTCAACCACGCCATGCCCTCGCCATCCATCGCTTCGGCGTTGTGCAGGGTTTCATTGGTGAAGCCGCTGAGGAAAGTTTCGGGTAAAACGACAAGATCGGTCTTGTCTTTCAAAGGCCGCACCAACGATCCGTAGTAGTCGCGATTGCCAGCGGCGTCGTGCCAGAGCGTTGCAGCTTGTACGAGCGAAATGCGCAGAGATGCAGGTGTCGTCACAGCTTGCAAAGCCGTTCGGCGGCCTGTTCCAGAACGCTGTCGGTTTTGGCGAAACAGAAGCGGACCAAGCGCTGGCCGGTCGGCGGTGAATCGTAGAATGCCGACAGCGGAATCGCAGCCACGCCGCCTTCGCGAACCAGCCAACGACAAAACTCCATGTCGTCCATATCGGGCTTGATCGCGCTGTAATCAGCGAGCTGGAAGTAGGCGCCATCGACCGGCGGCAACCTGAAACGCGAGGTTGCCAGCAATTGCTGGAAACGATCACGTCGGGCTTGGTAGAACGCAGGTAGTTCCAGATGATGCGAAGGCTCGTTGCGCATCACGTCCGCCAGCGCGTATTGCGCGGGCGCGAAGGTGCAGAACGTAAGGTATTGATGCACCTTCCGAAATTCGGCGGACAAGGCGACGGGTGCCACGCAGTAACCGACCTTCCAGCCCGTGCAATGGTAGGTCTTGCCGAATGAGCTGACGACGAAGCTTCGCTGCGCCAGTTCGTCATGCCGCAGGACGCTTTGATGCGGTTTATCGTCGAATACGATGTGTTCGTAGACCTCGTCCGACATCACGAGAATTTCGGTGTCGCGGGTCAGCTCGGCGAGTGCATCGAGGTCTGCCGGCGAGAAGACCGATCCGCATGGATTGTGCGGCGTGTTCACCATGATCATTCGCGTCTTCGGCGTGACCGCGTCACGCACACATTGCCAATCGACGCTGAAGTCGGTCGGGTCCAGCGGCACATGCACCGCAATGCCACCGCTCAAGAAGATGGCCGGGTCGTAGCAGTCGTAGCACGGGTCGAGAACGATGACTTCATCGCCGCGACGCACGACGGCGGCAATTGCAGCAAACAATGCCTCGGTCGCGCCGGAGGTGACCGTGACTTCACTGTCGGAATCCACGTTGCGGCCGTACATTGCGGCGACCTTGAACGCAATTTCTTCGCGCAAAGCCGGAATGCCGGTCATCGGCGCGTACTGGTTCTTCCCGCTGTCCATTGCGCTGGCGAGCGAGTCGCGCAAACGCTTCGGTCCCTCGAAGTCCGGGAAGCCCTGGCCGAGGTTGATCGCACGATTCTCGGTCGCCAGTTGACTCATCACCGCGAAGATCGTGGTGCCCACGTTGGGCAACTTGGTTTCAATATGTACCGGAGATTTAAGTACGGGGAGGCTGGACATCGGGAGATGCTAGCACGCAGTCCGCGCAGCAACGACTACCATCGGACCCACTACGGACGACTCGTTCAGACGCCTCGCAAAAGGACGGCCATCAACGTCAATCCGATTAATGCAGCCGCGCCCAGCAACCACCAGATCGCGCCGATACTGCGCTGTGCATCGTCCGCTGGTGCCGCAATAGCGATATTTTCGAGGTCAACGACGGTGACCGTTTCCTCGATCGGTTTAGCATTGCTGCATTCGATTACAAAGCGGTCCCTGCCGAGTGTCAGTTGGTCCCCGTTTCGCACCGCCACGGACATGACTCGTCGACCGTTGAGTAGGCTGCCCATCGGCTCCTCACTTTCCACGATCAGGCCGGACGTTCCAACTCGGAAGCCGACGGCCAGTGTCGAGTCAGCGGTTTCGCCCAACAACGCGCCGCCATCCCTGTCGATGCTGAGCATCAAGCCTTCGGTGATCTCGACAGACTTCCCGAACCACTTGCCCGACATGCCGCGAATAACGCCGCGCTGCGGCCCTTGCACGGCTGGTGATCGCGGCACTTGGCTGATTTCACGGGAATCGACCGCGGAAACAACGATGGATATCGACCCAAGGCAAAGATTGTCACCGTATCGAACGAACGCCCTCTCGCGAACTGGCCGTGCGTTGACATGGGCACGCGCGCCCGCGTCAGCGATTTCCAGCACGATGCCACGGGCATCCCGCGTCAGTCGCGCGTGCTCTGCAGCGAGATCAGCCAGCACGATGTCGTTGTCCGCGGCGCTTCCGATCCGAATAAGGCCGTCGCCTGCGAGGACGTCGGGATGCTCGCCACTGGGGAAACTCAATCGCATTAAAGACGGTCTGGCGGCGGAAAGACGGCGAAATCTAGCACACGAGCGCAGCTGAACCCGCCAAGCACAAGTGCGCCCAGAATGACCGAAAGCGATTGACGCGCCCAGACCGCTTCCCTACCATTGCGCACCCCAGTCACCTAAGTGTCTGCGGGTTTCACCGAGTACGGCGGGGTATAGCGCAGTCTGGTAGCGCATCTCGTTTGGGACGAGAGGGTCGGGAGTTCGAATCTCTCTACCCCGACCACCGTATTCGCTGGTTTCTGCGCCCGTAGCTCAACTGGATAGAGCATCGGCCTTCTAAGCCGACGGTTGCAGGTTCGATTCCTGTCGGGCGTGCCAGGCTTTTCAGGTCAGTGGTGGGCGTAGCTCAGTTGGTTAGAGTCCCGGATTGTGATTCCGGTTGTCGGGGGTTCGAGTCCCCTCGCTCACCCCAATTTCAGGGTCCGAAGGTTCTCCATCGGATCGCAGTTTGATAGACTTATTTGTCTGTTCGGGTCGTTAGCTCAGTTGGTAGAGCAGTTGACTCTTAATCAATAGGTCGAAGGTTCGAATCCTTCACGACCCACCAAACAGATACAGGCTGGATGCAGTGCAGTCGCCGTGTTGCGCCAGCGGTATTATCCACGGCGTGTTGTTGGAAGTTGGCTCAAGCCTTGCGAATGTGGCGGAATTGGTAGACGCGCTGGATTTAGGTTCCAGTGGGGTAACCCGTGAGAGTTCGAGTCTCTTCTTTCGCACCAGCCAGAGTCCGTGCACCACTCCAAATCCGTGGCTTGCACGCCCTGCCGCCGCGGCGTCTTGCCGAAAACTCGGTGGAGCTGTTCGCTTGCGGCGCATCTCTAGTAAACTCTGGTGGCTGTGCACTGCCCCGGCCCTGCGCGTGCGCGGCCTTGCTGCCAGCGCTCGTGGCATCTTCGCGGCAACGCCCGACCAGAAGCGACGCGGCAGCGGTTGGTGCGCGACCCCCAATTCATCCCCTATGACAGATAACGCTTCCTGAAGGAGCAAGCATGCAAGTTTCGGTAGAAAACGTCGGCACCCTCGGCCGCAAAATGGTTGTCTCCCTGCCCGCCGACCAGTTCGAGTCCAAGGTGCGTACGCGCCTGCAGGAAATGACCAGGACGGCGCACATCAAGGGCTTCCGCCCCGGCAAGGTGCCGCAGAAAATCATCGAGCAGCGCTACGGCGCGCAGGTGCATGGGGAAATCCTGTCCGACATGATTGGCTCCAGTTTCCAGGAAGCGATGACGCAGGAAAACCTGCGCCCGGCCATGCAGCCATCGATTTCTACCAGCGGCAAGTCCGAGAACGGCGAGCTGCAGTACACCGCTGAATTCGACGTACTGCCGGAGATTCCCGCAATCGACGTGGGCAGCCTGGAAATTACCCGCAATGTCGCCAGCGTCGGCGAAGGCGACATCGACCAGATGATCGACACGCTGCGCCAGCAGCGCCGCAACTGGAGCGCGGTAGAGCGGTCGGCCGCCGAGGGCGACATGGTGCTGTTCGAGTATTCCGCTCAGTCCGGCGCCGAGCGCCATCCGGCCGAAGGGCGCGACCGCATCGGTACAGTTATCGGGTCCGAAGCGTTGTCCAAGGCGCTGGAAGACAAGCTGGTCGGCCTGTCGGCTGACGACGAGGCCGAATTCGAGATCGACTTCCCGACGGAAGTGCGCGTTCCCGCACTCGCCGGCAAGCAGGCAAAAGTCAGCATGAAGGTGATCCGCATCCAGGAGTCGCAAATGCCGGAAGTGGATGCCGACTTCATCAAGAGCTTCGGCGTCGACGACGGCAGCATGGAACAGTTTCGCGTCGACATTCGCGCCAACCTCGAGCGTGAATTGAAGGCGATGCTGATGGGTCGTCTGAAGGCCGCCACCGTCGACAAGCTGATCGACGCGCATTCCAACCTCGACGTGCCGCAGAGCCTTATCGAAAACGAAGCGCGCACGCTGGCGACCCAGAACGCCGAAAAGGGCAATACCAAATCCGTCGAGATCGAACCATTCATGGGTACGGCCCGCCGCCGCGTGGTGGCTGGATTGCTGCTGTCGGAACTGGCACGCCAGAACGACATCAAACTGGATCCACGCCGGGTCAGCGACGCCTTGATGACCATCGCGTCGACCTACGAAGAGCCTGAGCAGGTCGTTGAACTCTACACGAGCGACCCCCAACTGATGAACGGGTTGCAGGCGCGCGTTGTCGAAGATCAAGTGATCGAGTGGATCGCCGACCATGCAAAGCTCAACGAGCAGTCCCTGTCCTTCAGCGAAGTGATGCGTCCGGGCGCCTGATCGCGCGGACTGCGGTGGCCAACAAACGGAGCATTCCATGAATATCGGCAACGTCCCTCAAGCCCTCAATCTCGTTCCGATGGTCGTGGAACAGACCGCGCGCGGGGAACGCGCCTACGACATCTATTCGCGCCTCTTGAAGGAGCGCGTGATCTTCCTGGTCGGCCCCATCGACGACTATGTCGCCAACGTCGTCGTTGCGCAGCTGCTGTTTCTGGAGTCGGAAAACCCGGACAAGGACATCAACCTTTACATCAACAGCCCGGGCGGCTCGGTGACGGCAGGCCTCGCCATCTACGACACCATGCGTTTCCTCAAGCCCGAGGTCAGCACCATGGTGATCGGTCAGGCAGCCAGCATGGGTGCGTTCCTGCTCGCCGCCGGCCAAAAAGGTAAGCGCTACGGACTGCCCAATTCCCGCGTGATGATCCACCAGCCTTCGGGAGGCACCCAAGGCCAAGCCACCGATATCGAAATCCAGGCTAAGGAAATTCTTTACCTGCGGCGCCGATTGAACGAGGAAATGGCCGAGAACACCGGGCAGACGCTGGAACGAATCGAACTCGACGTCGAGCGCGACCGCTTCTTCAATGCCAAGGATGCGGCTGCGTACGGAATTATCGATTCCGTGCTGGAAAAGCGCCCTGCCGAAGCGCTTTCCAGCGTTTGACGCTGGTTATCCGATCTGACGCTACCCGTCCGATGGACGGCCAGCGGTCGTCCTGTGCTGTGATATTCTCGAAAACGACCGCGCCGATACTGAGGCTGAACGATGACTGATGACCGACCGGGCCGAGCCAGCGACAGCGGCAAGATTCTTTATTGCTCGTTCTGCGGAAAAAGCCAGCACGAAGTCCGCAAGCTGATCGCCGGCCCGTCCGTCTACATCTGCGACGAATGCGTCGAACTGTGCAACGACATCATTCGCGAGGAAATCGAGGAAAAGGCTGCCACGGCGCGCAGCCAGTTGCCCAAGCCCAAGGAAATCCTCGATGTGCTCGACCAGTACGTGATTGGCCAGGACCGCGCCAAGAAGGTCCTCGCGGTCGCTGTCTACAACCACTACAAGCGGCAGGAATCGCGCAACCGCAACGACGACATCGAACTATCGAAGTCAAACATTTTAATGATCGGCCCGACCGGCTCGGGCAAGACGCTGTTGGCCGAAACGCTGGCGCGGCTGCTCAACGTGCCTTTCACGATTGCCGACGCGACCACCTTGACCGAAGCCGGCTACGTCGGCGAAGACGTCGAGAACATCATCCAGAAGCTGCTGCAGAAGTGCGACTACGATGTCGAAAAGGCGCAGACGGGGATTGTCTACATCGATGAAATCGACAAAATTTCGCGCAAAAGCGAGAACCCCTCGATCACCCGCGACGTGTCCGGCGAAGGCGTACAGCAGGCACTACTGAAGCTGATTGAAGGCACGGTGGCGTCGGTTCCGCCGCAGGGCGGTCGCAAGCACCCGCAGCAGGAATTTCTGCAGGTCGATACCAAGAATGTGTTGTTCATTTGCGGGGGTGCGTTCGCCGGGCTGGATCGCATCATCCAGCAGCGATCGGAAACGACGGGCATCGGTTTCCGCGCGGAGGTTCGCAACAAGGAAAAGCCATCCAA
Organism: Rhodanobacteraceae bacterium; assembly: GCA_043752325.1. GTDB lineage: Bacteria > Pseudomonadota > Gammaproteobacteria > Xanthomonadales > Rhodanobacteraceae > Dokdonella. The sequence goes on from JAYUYW010000109.1 coordinate 6,510, forward strand.
TGCAGCGCGAATGCTGGTCGACGTTCAGCCGGAAGATCTCATCAAGTTTGGCCTGATTCCCGAATTCATCGGCCGCCTGCCGGTGATCGCAACGCTCGAAGAACTCGACGAAAAGGCCTTGGTCGAGATTCTGGTCGAGCCAAAGAACGCCATTATCAAGCAGTTCAAGAAGATGTTCGACATGGAAGGCGTCGAACTGGAATTCCGCCCCGAGGCGCTGACGGCTGTTGCGAGCAAGGCGCTCAAGCGCAAGACTGGCGCACGTGGCCTGCGCACGATCATCGAGCAGGTGTTGCTCGACACCATGTTCGACTTGCCTTCGCTGGAGCATGTCAGCAAGGTCGTTGTCGACGAGGCGGTCATCAACGGCCAAGCCGATCCGTACCTCATCTATCGCGGCAATCCGCAGCCGCGTGCGGCCTCTGCTGCCGAATAGGCGTACAGGCGAGGCGCGCTTGTGAAGCAAGCGCCCTGCCCTCATTAACCAAACGGCAGCGTGCAATCACGCTGCCGTTCGTTTATGGGTATTGTTTCAACTGTTGGCGCGTACTTCCTCGCGCCACCGAATAGGATCTTTGATGGTTACCAAATCCGCCAAATCGACCACTGCAATCGCTGATCTGCCGATCCTGCCGCTGCGTGACGTTGTCGTGTTCCCGCACATGGTGATTCCGCTGTTCGTCGGACGCGAAAAGTCGGTACGCGCGCTGGAAACTGCGATGGCTGCAGACAAGCGCATTCTGCTGATCGCACAGCGCGGGCCGGACATTGATGATCCCAAGGCCGGCGACCTCTACTCGATCGGCACCGTCGCCACGATCCTGCAATTGCTGCGCCTGCCCGACGGCACCATCAAGGTGCTGGTCGAAGGCGTCGAGCGCGCCGAAATCGCCGCGTTCTCCGAGCGCGACGGGCTGCCCTTTGGCCACGCGCGCACGCTGGAGCCCGCTTACACCCGCGACGAGCGCGAGCTCGGCGTGCTGTCCCAATCGCTGGTATCGCAGTTCGAGCAATTGGTGAAATTGTCGCGCAAGATCCCACCGGAACTGTTGGCGACGCTGGCGGGTATCGACAATGCATCACGCCTCGCCGACACCATCGCAGCGCACATGTCGGTGCGGCTGGAAGACCGCCAGCGAGTGCTGGAAATGCCGGATGTCGCTGATCGCATCGAAAGCCTGATCGGCATGGTCGACGGCGAAATCGACCTGTCACAGATCGAAAAGCGAATCCGTGGCCGGGTAAAGACCCAGATGGAAAAGAGCCAACGCGAGTACTTTCTCAATGAGCAGATGAAGGCGATCCAGAAAGAACTGGGCGAGCTCGACGAGGCACCGAACGAGATCGACGAACTCGCCAGGAAGATTGCCGCTGCCGGCATGCCGAAAGCGACTGAAGCGAAGACCCGGCACGAGTTCAACAAGCTCAAGCAGATGTCGCCGATGTCGGCGGAAGCCACCGTCGTGCGCAACTACATCGATTGGATGGTTGGCGCGCCGTGGAAGAAGCGCACCAAGATTCGCAAGGATCTGAAACTCGCCGAAGATACGCTGGATGCCGATCACTTCGGGCTGGAAAAGGTCAAGGAGCGCATCCTCGAATACCTCGCCGTGCAACAGCGCGTCAACAAGATGAAGGGGCCGATCCTGTGTCTGGTCGGGCCGCCTGGCGTGGGTAAGACGTCGCTGGGGCAGTCGATCGCGAAGGCGACCAATCGCAAGTTCGTGCGAATGTCTCTGGGGGGCGTGCGCGACGAAGCAGAAATCCGTGGTCATCGTCGTACCTACATCGGCTCGATGCCCGGTCGCATCATCCAGAACCTGTCGAAGATCGGCAGCCGCAATCCACTATTCCTGCTCGACGAAATCGACAAGATGGCGATGGATTTCCGTGGTGATCCGGCGTCGGCCCTGCTCGAAGTGCTCGACCCGGAACAGAACGCGACGTTTGCCGATCACTATCTTGAATCGGATTTCGATCTGTCCGAAGTGATGTGGGTGGCGACCGCTAACACGATGAACATTCCTGCTCCGCTGCTGGATCGTATGGAAGTCATCAGGATTCCTGGCTATACCGAAGACGAGAAAATCAACATTGCGGAACGCTATCTGTCGCCGAAGCAGATCAAGGCGAACGGTCTGAAATCGACCGAGATCGCAATCGAAGTGGATGCCTTCCGCGACATCGTGCGCTACTACACGCGTGAAGCCGGCGTGCGCAATCTTGAGCGCGAGATCTCCAAGATCTGCCGCAAGGTGGTGAAGGAAATCAGTCTAGGGGCCGCCAAACTCACGGCCAAAGGCAAGCCGCGCAAGGTCCCGAAGTTGAAGATCGATGCATCCAATCTGGACAAATACCTCGGCGTGCGCAAGTTCGATTTCGGCCGCGCGGAATTGCAGAACGAAGTTGGCTTGGTCACCGGACTGGCCTGGACCGAAGTCGGCGGCGAGTTGCTCAGCATCGAAGCGGCCGTCGTCCCGGGCAAGGGCAAGCTGACCCACACTGGCAAGCTCGGCGACGTGATGCAGGAATCCATTGTCGCGGCACTGTCCGTCGTGCGTGCACGAGCGGAACGTTTCGGCATCGATACCGCCTTCCACGAAAAGGTCGACGTGCACGTACATGTGCCGGAGGGCGCAACGCCAAAGGATGGACCCAGCGCCGGCGTCGGCATGTGTACCGCATTGGTTTCGGCGCTCACTCGCGTACCCGTTCGCTCGGATGTCGCGATGACCGGCGAGATCACGTTGCGCGGGCGGGTCCTGCCGATTGGCGGACTCAAGGAAAAATTGCTGGCGGCACATCGTGGTGGCATCACCACCGTCATCATCCCGGAAGAAAATGCGAAGGACCTGGCCGATATTCCGGCAAACGTGACCTCGTCGATCAAGGTGATTCCGGTGCGCTGGATTGACGAAGTTCTAGACATCGCTTTGGAACGCCCGTTGACACCAGCCACTATCGCCGCTGCTGCCGATGCCACGCGAACCAGTACGGGTGACGCGCGCAAGGATGATGCGCCGGGTCGCGCGCACTGAGTTTCATTTGCCACGTCGCTTCACGAATTGTCACGTCCTTCGGGTTGCGCCGAACCAGCACGAAAGGTCCGCAAACACAAGCAGCGCCTTGTGTTGCGCGGTATCGGGGCCACTGGTATAAAGATCATGGCCTGATACGGCCGAGTAAAAAACAATCGTGCACACGCAGCGGATGACCGACCGGAACAGAAGCCTGTACCGTCATCCTCTCTTCGCACCGTCAACCACACACATCGATGCGGATAGTTTTCCGCGAGGGAGTAATGCATGAACAAAGGTGAATTTGTAGGGGCGATCGCCGATGCCGCAGCGCTATCCAAGGCAGACGCCGAGCGCGCGATCGAAGGCATGATCAAGGTCGTCAAGAAGGCACTTAAATCCGGCGACACGGTTACTTTGGTTGGGTTCGGAACTTTTTCCGTGCGCAAGCGCGCCGCGCGCACCGGCCGCAACCCGCGTTCTGGTGAAACAATCAAGATCAAGGCTTCCAAGGTCCCTGCGTTCAAGGCCGGCAAGGGCCTGAAGGATGCGGTGAACTGATAGCTGCATAGCTAGTTTTCGGGTGCTTAGCTCAGCGGTAGAGCGTCTCCTTTACACGGAGAGGGTCGGGGGTTCGAAACCCTCAGCACCCACCAAACGCGGAATCGGATCAGCCCGACGCGAGTAGCGCCAGTCCGTTAGAATGCTGGCCTTTCACGCTGGAGGGCGCGGGTACAATTTCCGTCCACTGCGCCATTCGTCCGCAAGGGCGCCCTCACGGCGCCCTTGTTTCTAACCAGCTGCGTCAGTTGGCGCGCTGGCTTCCATCCCGCACAGCGGGATCATTCCGGAATTGCCATGCTGTCGAAACTTCGTGAATCCATGTCCGGGCTGGTCGGCAAGATCATCTTGGGATTGGTCCTGCTGGCCTTCTCGTTCTTCGGTATCGAGTCCTACATGGTCTCGCAGGTGCAGAGCGGTGTTGCACAAGTCGGATCCACCGAAATCAGTCAGGAAAAATTTCGCCAGCGCTTCGACGAATATCGCCAGCAGATGATGCAGATGATGGGCGACCAGGCCGACGGCAGCTATTTTCAGCGACCCGAAATCAAGCGCCAAGTGCTGGACAGCTTGGTCGATGAAACCGTACTGGCGCACGCCACCGATGAACTCGGGCTGGTAATTCCAAACCAAGCGGTTTTCGATTCAATCGCTGCGATCCCCGCATTCCAGTCGGATGGCCAGTTCGATCCGGTCCAGTACCGTGCCGTACTTGCTGCGCAGGGCATGAGCCCGGCATCGCTTGAGGGCCGTATTCGCGAAGATCTTGCAGCGCGCACCTTGCCCCTCGCGATCGGCGGCAGTGCCTTCGTCACCGATCCCGAACTCGACACGTATCTGTCGCTGCGTGACCAGCTGCGCGATTTCCGGTACGTGAAACTGGGAGCTCCAGTAGCACCGGCCGAAGATGCTTTGTCCGATGCCGACCTCGCGAAATATTACGAAGAACACAAAGCGGAATTTCGCCGTCCCGAACAGATGTCTATCGAGTACCTCGACCTTGAAGGCAAGCAACTGACCGTCGACCTCACGCCGGACGACGCCACCCTGCGCGACCGCTATGAGAAGGAAAAGTCGCGCTACGTCAGCGCTGAGCAACGCCAGGCGTCGCACATCTTGGTGAAGGCCGATTCCAAGGCCGGCCCGGACGCGCAGAAGACGGCGTTGACGAAGGCCGAGGCAATCCGGAAACAGATCAAAGAAGGCGCGGATTTTGCCGAAGTCGCCAAGACGAATTCGGATGACCTAGGTTCAAAGGCACAGGGCGGCGATCTAGGCTGGCTTGACCAGGGCCTGACCGAACCAGCGTTTGACGAAGCCTTGTTCAAGCTCGCCGACAAGGATGCGATTTCGGAACCGGTGTTGACCGCCGAGGGCTACCACATCATCAAGCTGACCGACTTGCGCGCAGGCACGACCCGAACGTTCGATGAAGTGAAAGCCGAACTGACCAACCAGTACCTCGACAGCGAGCGCGAGCGAGTTTTCAACGATGCTGCTGCGCGATTAACCGACCTGGCCTACGAAGATCCCTCGTCGCTTGAAACCGCGGCGAAGGACCTTAAGCTCAGCGTGCAGAAGACGGCGCTGTTCGGCCGCAATGGTGGTGCCGATCCAATCAGCGCAAACCCGCAGATATTAAAAGCGGCATTCTCGGACGCGGTGCTGGTTCAGGGCAACAACTCCGATCCCGTCCAGTTGACGCCGGAGCGCACCGTCGTGTTGCGCAAGCTGCAACATCAGCCGGCTGCAGACACGCCGCTGGCGGAGGTGCGTGACCAGGTGCGCGGTGCATTGGTCCGCGAACGCATGGCGAGCAAGGCGAAGTCAGATGCCGACGCCATGCTCGCTCGACTCACCGCCGGCGAGGCGTTGGACGTCGTCGCCGGAGATCTCCCCGTCGAGGAAGCCAAGGGCAGCGGACGCGAGGCGGCCAACGTGGATGCGCAGATCCTGGCAAGTTCGTTCTCGCTGGCAGCGCCGGCCGCAGGCAAGAGCAGCTACTCGACAGTGCTTCTCGAGAACCAAAGCTACGCCATTGTCGCGCTGGATGCAGTCAATGCTGCCGACCCGACTACGATCGATGCCGAGGCGCGAAAGGCCGCACGCACCCAGCTTAGTCAGGACATTGGCGGTGCCGCCGCTCGCGACCTGACCGCAGCATTGCGCAGGGCCGAAAAAATCACGATCGACGAAGATCGACTGCTGGAGTGATGCAGTCGCCGTCGTAAAATGTAAAAAGAAGGGCTGCCATGGCAGCCTTTCTTTTGCCAGTCGTCCGTGCAAAACAAGCGCCGCTGGTTAGTCCAGGCCAGTCATGCCAAGGATGTTGTAACCGGCATCGACATAGGTGATTTCCCCACTGACGCCCGACGCAAGATCCGAACACAGGAACGCTGCGACATTGCCGACTTCCTCGATCGTCACGCTGCGACGCAGTGGTGAATTGGTCTCGACGTGATCGAGCATTTTGCGGAAGTTGGCGATACCCGCCGCCGCCAGCGTTTTAATTGGTCCAGCCGAAATTGCGTTGACGCGGGTGCCCTCCGGCCCGAGGTTATAGGCGAGGTAGCGGACGTTCGCTTCCAGGCTCGCCTTGGCCAAACCCATCACGTTGTAGTTGGCAAGCGCACGCTCGGCACCGAGGTAGGTCAGGGTAAGGATGGCACCGTTGCGCCCTTTCATCAGCGGACGCGCGGCCTTCGCCAGTGCAGCCAGGCTGTAGCTGGAGATATCGTGGGCAATCGCGAAATTCTCGCGGGTCAGGTTGTCGAGATACTGCCCGGACACCGCTTCGCGCGGCGCGTATCCAACAGAATGGACAAGGATGTCGAAGCCGTCACTCCAGCGTCTGCCAAGTTCATCCATCACACTGTCAATCTGCGCATCGTCAGCCACGTCCAGCGGCATCACGATGTCCGATTCGCAGTCGACAGCACAGGCTTCAACGCGGCTCTTGAGTTTGTCGTTCTGGTAGGTGAAGGCGATCTGCGCGCCTTCGCGATGCATTGCCTCGGCGATACCGCTTGCAATCGAACGCCGGCTGGCGACGCCGACAATCAATACCCGTTTTCCGCTCAAGAAACCCATGTTGCCTCCGCGTGCCCGCGCGCGGCGGACCGATGGTTGTCGATACCAGGAACTACGTCGAGTTTAGCGCGACCGGCCAATCGACTCACGGATTGCGCGACGGTGTCAGCAAAATGCGATCACCTGGCCGCAATGTCGCAGCTAACGTGGTCGCGTTCCAACGCAACAACTGACCCAGCTTGACGCCATAGCGGCGCGCAATGGCGCCGAGCGTGTCGCCACTTTCAACAACATGGCTGCGCAGCGTGGACAGAACATCCTCCCTGCGCGCGATGGATTGCTCATTACCCGGCAACAGAAGCGCCGTGCCGCTGCTGATTGTCTCGTCCGGATTGCGTCGGTTGAGGGTGGCCAACCAGTCCGGCGGCAACGCGCTTGGCGCTGCCAGGGCGGACCAGACGCTGCTCTTGCGAGGTCGCACTGCACGCCAGTTTGCCCATTGCTGTTCCGGAATCTGTGCAAGACCTTCCTGCAACCGCCCGCTACGATTCTCTGGCAGCACCAGCCGATATGGTGGCGGGCCGCTCATGCGATTGCCTCTCCAGACCGCGTTGTAGCGCAGCATCGTTTCCTCATCGACATCGACGATTCGACTTGCGAGGCGCAGATCCAGTGGCGCGCTCAGCTCGACTTCCACCAGGCGATCATCGGCCGAGGGTTCAGGCAGGTGAACGCCAAAGCGGCCGGGATCGTCGACGATGCAGGACAACGCCAGCAGCTTGTCGAGGTGATCATGCGTGGTAGAGCTGAAACTGAGTCGCGATAGTTCGGCGGCGGAGAACGAACTGGGCTCCCGGTTTCCAAGAAGCTTCCTGACTCGGAACTCGCCCGCATTGAATGCCATGTTCGCAAGACGCCAGTCGTCGAAGCGTTCGGAATAATTTTCGATCAGCCCAAGGCTGATCCGTGTTGCCATCACCGGGTCGAGCCGTTCGTCATAGTCGGCACCTACTTCCAGCCCATTGCCGCGCGCGGTGATCGGCATCAGTTGCCACATCCCGGCCGGGAGATTGCCTCTGCTTTGCACCGGCTCGTAGCGGCTTTCCACAAACGGCAGCATCGCGAATTCGCCGGGTAAATCGCGGCGTTCCAGCTCGTCGATAACCAGCAGCAGGAACGGCAGTGAGCGCTTCATCGAACTCTCGAAGCTCGGCACCGAAGCCGTGTATCGCTCTGCCCAGCCAACCACTTCGCTGCTGTAGTCGCAACCGTGCATTTCCAGCCGATCACGCAACCGGTCCCACGGTGACGTCGATTTTGTTGCTGGCACCGGCTCGGCAGGCAGAATCGTCAATAATGGTTTGCTGAACGCAGTTGACGGAACTCGGGACGATGGCGCATTCGCCTCGCCCGCATCAGGCGAGGTGCGCTTGACCGGCATCGCGCAACCGCCCAGCAAGACCAGCGCAATGACCACGCTAACCTTCGCGATACGTCGCCTGATAGCTGGCGCTGGCATCAGGCTGACACCTCGAATCCATCCTTGCGCCGCCGTAGTTCGCCGAATCGTTCGCTGCGCGACCGCCCTGCACCGCCCAGCGCGTCAATCATTTCAGGCTGGTCAATTCGCAGGAACGGGTTGTATTGCAGCTCGGCGGAAAGCAGCGATGGCAGCGATGGCTGATCGTGATTGCGTAGGCGAAGGACTTCGTCGACGCGGCGCTGGATCGCCGCGTTGCCTGGTTCGATGGCTTTCGCGAACGCGAGGTTCGCGAGCGTGTACTCGTGTCCACAACAAATGTCCGTATCGCCCGGAAGCGCTGAGAGGCGATCCAGCGATTCAAGCATTTGCGCCGGCGTGCCCTCGAACAAACGCCCGCAGCCGGCACTGAAAAGCGTATCGCCGCAAAACAGCAAGCCGTGCCCGAAATACGCCTGATGGCTCAACGTGTGGCCGGGAACCGCGATCACATCGAAGGCGAAGTCAGTGCCCCGCACTTCGAAGATATCGCCGCCCCCCACGCAGATATCCACGTCGCCGAAGCGCGGATCGCTGCCGGCGATCACGCGCGCGTTCGGAAACGCGGCACGCAGTTGCGGCGTACCGTCGATGTGATCGTAGTGATGAT
>JAYUYW010000110.1:0-2431 GCA_043752325.1 Rhodanobacteraceae bacterium
GTCGAACATGGGGTTCCGCTGATACCAGCACTTCCCAGCGACGTTCCAAAACTTCATGTACTTCCGCTATCGGCCAAGCTCGCTTGTATTCGACACCCGAGTGCTGCCACGGAAACACGTCCGTCAACAGCGGCCACTCGTAATAATCGCCCTCACCTTGTGGCAGCAGCGGCTGCATCCAGTCGCTGAAACCTTCCTGCCATTGCAGATCGGCGAAGTTTCCGATTTTCGAGATCGCTTCCAGCTTCGCCTCACGGCTGTCGGAATCAACACGCGTGTAATGCACCGTTGCCGGTATCTGTGGTTGCGGCTTGTCGTGGCGAATGCCAATCGCGATCGCCACCGGCGTCTGGATGTTGAACACATTGGGCGTCTTGCGCGCGCCAAGATTGTCGCCGCCCAGATCGATGATCCACAGTTCGTCGAACGCCTCGCGCATCTTCTGCCGCATGCCGACGAACCCGGGTCCGCGCAGGTAGCTGCTGGCGGTGATGAAGCTGACAATGCCGGGGCCGGAGACCTTCGGGTTCTCGAACAGTTTCCACAACGCCCAGCGCCAGAAATAGACGTAATCGTTGTAGAGGTTCTTCAGGTGGATGCCCTGCCCGGCATCCTTGGCCGGTTGCAGGAAATCCTTAAGGATGCCTTCATCCGAAGCATCTTCGCTGGATTGATCCTCGCCCTGCTTCATCCCTTGCTTGCCGGCACGCCCCTTCTGCGCATTGCGGTCGCCGAAGCGCACCCATCCGCCCTTGCGCTTTGCAACGGGCGTGGGATTGGCGGGGTCTTCGGCCTGCTCGCGGTCGTAGGGTGGATTGCCCATGCACACCAGCACCTGCACCTCACGCTTGATGCGGATGGCGCGCTTGTGTTCATCGGTGAGGCTCTTGCTGAAGATGCCGCCCGCCGGAGCATCGGCATTGGGCGATTCCAGCGTGTCGGTCAGATAGACCGGCAAGCCATCCTCTGGAACGGTGCCGCCGTGGGCGCGGATCGCCTCGCTGATACGCAGGTGCGCAACCGCGTACGGCCCGACCAGAATCTCGAAGGCGTGGGTGTTCTTCGCCAGCTCTCCGGCCGCGCCCGCCACCATGCCCGCGCCCCAGTCCTTTTCGACCTGGGCCAATGCGTGTTCGATCATCGCCAGCGGATACGCGGCCGTGCCCGCCGCTGGGTCGAGGAAGACAACGCCCTCATCCGCATAGCCCTTTTCCTTGCCAAAGCGCGAGCGCAGCAGTTCGTCGGCCAACCGGACCTGACACTGCACGACTTCAGCCGGCGTGTAATAGACGCCGCGATCCTTGCGCAGCTTGGGGTCATAGGCTTCGAGGAAATGCTCGTAGAAGTAAATCCAGGGATCACCCTTGCGCGCCAGCCGCGTCGGATCGACTGCGCCAATCACTCGTTCCAGCACATCAACCGCCGTCGCCACTTCCCTGCGTGCGTGCTCGTGCGCCATGTGCCGCAGCACGTCGGCCAGCAGCTTGTGGCCGGAATCGAGCTTCTTTGCTGCGGACTCCGCAGTCAGATGGGTTTCGCCCAGCAAACGCGCAAGCAACAATGCATAGGTCAGCGTTTGCGCGTAGGTGTCGGAAAAGTCGCGGTGACTGGCGTTGGGAAACAATGCCTCGCGAATCTCCTTGCTGAGCTCGCGCAACGACGATGTTTCGTCCTCCAGTGCTTCGGCAACGTCATCGCGCAACATCCGGCACAAGGGCGCCAAGGTTTCCGCCAAGGCTTTTGGGGTGGTCGGAACAATGGGTTCCCACTGGATGAAATCGGTCAGCAGCGCAAAGAGTTTGCGTGAAGCGCTCTCGTCCACTTTCCCGCCGGTATTGATGACACCGGCGACTGTCGTGATCGCCTTGCCGCCGCGATACAACCCCCAATCGGCGCCGTTGGTATAGACCAGGTTGGGCAGTGCCTTGAAGCGCTCCCATTGCGCCTTGTCGGCGCCCTTCAGCTTGTTTGGGTCGGCGCTCTTGCCCGGTTCCTTCAGTTCGACATAACCGCAGACCGCCTTGCGGACACGCAGCGCAATGTCGGGGCGGCCGATCTCGAGCTTGGCCTCGGTGAATGCCTCGATCTGTGTCGCGAGGGCTTCAAGCACCGCTTTGACCGGCGGCTTGAGTTGATCTTCCGGCTGTACGCCGACAGGCAGATCGATGTACAGCGCCTTGGCCAGGACGATCAACGCCTTGTCGAAATCGGACATCAGGTTCTCCCACATGAGGTTCGATAATGCAGGAGCATGCGGAAGTCCGACAAATGACCTCTGCCAGCGCAGATGTCGCCGGCGGCAGCAGGGCCTATTGCCCGATTTATCCCTTCATCGCGATATTAAGATAGAATGCACGCGCCCTGCCGAGGGGCGCTGCAAGTCCGGCCGCCGTCACTGGCGTTCTGCCCGGAATCAGGCTCGGCAAGGTTT
>JAYUYW010000111.1:0-2425 GCA_043752325.1 Rhodanobacteraceae bacterium
CAGTAGGCCGAGGCCATGCCTGCGTCACTTGAGCATGAACTTGATTTCCCAGCACGGCTTTCCATTGCACACGAAAAGGGCCCGATAGTTACCGGCGTCCCATGGTTCGCCTGCCGACTTCACATTGAAGCCGACCGGCGTTTCGCCGTGCACCACGTAACGCGCCAGGTGATTGAACACCTGCCGGTCGGCTGAGTCGAAAATCTGAAGCACGACTTCACCATCTTGGCTGTCAAGGCCCTTGAAGATCGCCAGACCGTAGATTGGCGCGCTGGTGGGAAACTCAGTGATGGGCTCCTGCAGCAGCCCATTGGCTGCCAGCTTGCGGCCGATCTGCGCAACCATGACTGCCGGGGCTTCGACCGTAGCTTGGCCTGCTTCAAGGGGACTTGTTCCACTGGGTGCCGATTGACTCGGCGCCGCCCGGTTTGAAGCAATGCTGGCGGGACGGGATTCGACAGCGTCGCGCGGATCGTCGCTGCACGACATGCACAACAACGCGCACGTCGCCATGGTCCATGCCGTTCGCATGCGCATCAGACGTTCTCCTTGCGTGTATTCGGATCACGTCGCACCGACATCGTGCTGTAAGCAAGGAACAACCCCAGCAGCAACGCAATGCTCGCGCCAAGCCATGAAATGACGGAGGCCGCTGCCCAGCCAGGCGGCCTGTAGTAAGTGATCAGTCGGTAGCGACCGGCAGGCATCGGCCAACCTCTCAGGAATTTGTTCGTTGCAACTGCAAGCGGCCCCTGTTGACAGTCGGCTCCCACGCACTGGAAGGACGTCCAGCCCGGGTACATGGCTTCATTCTCGACGAAAAAGAACGGCGTTTTGCTGGCGATCTCGTAGACCGCTCCGTTTTCCCGGAACTGCTTCATTCGGATATCCACGGTCTCCGTCCCTGCGGCACGGCACACCGGCTGGACGCACGCCGCCAGCGTGTTTGCAGAAATATCCGCCTGCCCAGCAAGTACTTGGATCGCCGACCGACGCAACATCCAGTCCAGGGAAGCGCGATCCAGGGGTTCGGCATCGGTTTGCGCAGCAACGTAAAGTCGGCGCAGGCCCGGCATGAATTTGTAGTTCTCGTACCCGAACGCAGAAAACTCCTCGGCGACCCATCCCAACTGGTACCGGCTATCAATCAGTTCGGCCCTGGAAACCACCGGTAGCTTGTTGAACACAAGCCGCTCCGGTCTCCATTCAAGCGCCTTGAATCGATTGACCGAAGTCAACACGCGGAGTGTATTTCCAAAGAGATTACGTTCGATCGCGTCGTTGCGCTCCACGTTCCAGGCGCGCGAATTGGTCAGGATATGGTCACGGCCGTGCGCGAGCACCATCAACACGATGCCCAGGAACGCTGCGTGCACGATGGGCGACCTGAGTATCCCCTTGATGGCTGTCAAGCAGACCAGCGCCGGCAATACGGTAGACGCAAGCGCCCAGTAAATGTTTGACGGCCGGTGACCCAGCCGTAACCCGTACCAGGCCAAGCCAAGCAGGGCCAGCGTGAAAAGGGTCGTCCGGAGCGCCCACCTGGAAACAGTCCCGAAATCACCACGCATCAATTGGGTCACGCATGAAGCGGCCAGCAGACATGTGCCCACATGGAGAACGGGTCTGAAATCGGAAAGAGGGAAGCGGCTGATTCTGGTCCCGGGCAGCAGTGCGACCAGCGACTGCCACCACCCTATATCCACCATGAAGGCAATCGCCATGGCCACCGCGGCGACGCCGAACGCCGAGATCTGGTCCCTGCGCACGCCGATGGCCGCCAGGTAGAACAACGAAGTCGGCAGGAAGAGATCCCGCATGGTGAGGTCGTTCGGCAGAAACGAGACGTCGTAGTCGAACACCAAGGTGCTGAAGATCGATGCATTTGCAAGTGCGGCCGGGTCCACCGACTGACGCACATTGGCGACGTCCAGCAATGCCGGCAAATATTTGACGGACGCCAGGGCGGCCGCACACAGCGACCCGATGCCGATCAGCAACACTCTCGACAGCCGGACGTCCGTCGCTGCGGGCTTCTTCAACCCCAAAACGACGATCAGCGCCGCGCACAAGTAACCCGAGGACACGACAATGCCTGGGTAGGCGCCAACGATCACCTGCCAGCACACCAGAACAAACAGCAGGAACCAGAACGCCGTCCCATGCTTCCACAACTGGTGCAGCGCATAAACCAACCACGGCAACAGCGCGGCGCCACGCACGATGTCCACATGTTGCGCATTGGAGAAAAACGAACCGCTGAACAGATAACCGCAAGCAGCGACGAGCGCGCCAGTACGCGAAAGACCGAACGAACGACACAACGCAAACATGCCGACGGATGCGAGCACGACATGCAGCACCTGTAGCCGCGTCGCGGCAACCAGGTCGTAGCCATCGAGTGCGGCATAAAGATATTGCGGCA
>JAYUYW010000112.1:0-6373 GCA_043752325.1 Rhodanobacteraceae bacterium
TGATATGCTGAGAGCCCTGTACTTGCGATTTTTCAGCCTTCCATATTTCTTCCAGATCGGCGCACTCACGCTCCAACTTCGCTATTTCATCTTCCAGTAAACCCAAACGCTTCTGCGAGGCTTCATCTTTTTCCCTCCTGATCGCCTCGCGTTCGATCTTAAGCTGGATAAGGCGCCGATCCAGCCTGTCCATCGCCTCCGGCTTGGAATCAATTTCCATGCGTATCCGGGACGCCGCTTCGTCCATCAGGTCGATCGCCTTGTCCGGCAACTGGCGGTCGGTGATGTAGCGATTGGACAGCGTTGCCGCCGCGACGATGGCAGGATCGGTGATCTCGACGCCGTGGTGGACCGCGTACTTTTCCTTCAGGCCACGCAAGATGGCGATGGTGTCTTCGACACTTGGCTCGCCGACAAACACTTTTTGGAAGCGTCGTTCCAGTGCCGCGTCTTTCTCGATGTATTTGCGGTACTCGTCCAGCGTTGTCGCGCCAACGCAATGAAGCTCGCCGCGTGCGAGGGCGGGCTTCAACATGTTGCCGGCGTCCATCGCGCCTTCGGCTTTGCCGGCGCCAACCACGGTGTGCAACTCGTCGATAAACAGGATGACTCGTCCATCCTGCTTCGAAAGGTCGCTGAGCACGGCCTTCAAGCGTTCCTCGAACTCGCCACGAAACTTCGCGCCGGCAATCAGGGCGCCCATGTCGAGGGAAAGCACGCGGCGATCACGCAAACCTTCCGGCACTTCGCCATGCACGATGCGCTGTGCCAAGCCTTCTACGATTGCGGTCTTGCCGACGCCGGGTTCGCCGATCAGCACCGGATTGTTCTTGGTGCGTCGCTGCAAGACCTGGATCACGCGGCGGATCTCCTCGTCGCGGCCGATCACCGGATCGAGCTTGCCCGACTCGGCGCGGGAAGTGAGATCGATGCAATATTTTTCCAAGGCCTGGCGATGCTCTTCGGCACCTTCGCTCTGCACTTTCTCGCCGCCACGCATTGCCTCGATGGCTGTTTCAAGGCGCGAACGATCCGCACCAGCAGCTTTCAGCGCTGCGCCAACCTCGCCCTTGTCGTCCAGCGCGGCCAGCACGAACAGCTCGCTGGCAATGAAGGCATCGCCGCGCTGCTGGGCCAGCTTGTCGGTGAGGTTTAGCAGGCGCGTAAGCTCGTTGGATACATTGATGTTGCCTTCCTGCCCGCTCACTCGGGGCAATGCGTCCAGCGATTGTCCGATGCGCCCGCGCAAGGCGATCACGGGCACACCGCTCTGCGCCAGCAAGGGAGCTGTTGAGCCGCCTTGCTGATCGAGCAACGCTGCCATCACATGGGCCGGCTCCAGCATGTTGTTGTCTCGACCCACGGCAACGCTCTGCGCATCGCTGAGTGCTTGCTGGAAACGTGAAGTCAATTTGTCCATCCGCATGATGGAATCCTCCGAATACTTTACTGGCGATGCCAGCGACTGCGGAGAAAGTGGGGTTGGCATGCAATCTTGCAAGCACGCTGGGCGGTTTCGGATGCGGGACATCGTCTTTTCCGCGCTTCAGAAACAAAGAGGCCCCGAAGGCCAGGGGGAGCCTTCGGGGCCGGGAAGATCGGACTGGGGAGAGTCCGAACTTCAGGCATCGCCAGCAGGGGAACTGGGTCAACCATGAATGCCGTTGCGTGCATTCGTGGACTAAGAACGGAAACGTTGGTGAAAGTTCCGACGCTGTGAACAAAACAAGCGGACCAATGCTGCGAACGTCAACTTCGTCACGAAACGGTTAGCTACGATGGCAAACACAATTCAAAAAAAAGGCCCCGAGCGCCAGGGGGAGCGTTCGGGGCCGGTGGAAGACCGGTCTTGGGGAGGAGCCGGCCTTCGGGATTCACTGGCCAGGGGGGGCCAATTGAATCCGAGGGTGCCGTTGCGTGCACCCGACGATTAAGACGTTGTCAGACACGAAAAAGTTGCTGGACGCATTCGTTACAATTTAGCACCGATTCAGCCTTTCGGCGCTGCCGCCGCAGCGGTCGATTTTCCGGTGGTCGCCATGGCCTTGAGTCGGTTGATCGCCTGGCCCAAGGCGTAGTCGGTTTTCGCGCCAATCGGCAGCAGGCCCGATGCGGGAAGGGCCATTTCTTCACCGTTGGAGAGGTGGTTGGGAAGGTCGCGCTCACTGAATGCAAAGCCGCTCGCAGCGCCGTCCGCGCTGTCTGTGTCGACCAGGTCCACGTCGGGCGTGATGCCTTGCGCCTGAATCGACGTGCCGTCTGGCGTGAAGTAACGGGCCGTGGTCAGCTTCACGGCGAAATCGCCATCGATCGGCAAGACCGTCTGGACTGATCCCTTGCCAAACGAGCGCCGCCCCATCAGCACCGCGCGATGATTGTCCTTGAGTGCACCCGCGACGATCTCCGACGCTGACGCGCTGCCGTTGTCGATCAACACGACCAGGTTGGTGCCATTGAGTTCGTCGCCCGGCGTGGCGTCGAAACTGAAATCGGCTTCATCGACCCGGCCGCGCGTTGAAACAATGGTGCCTTCGCTGAGGAATTGATCGCTCACATCGACCGCAGCGCTCACCAAGCCACCGGGATTGCTGCGCAGGTCGAGAATTGCCCCATTGAGTGGGCCGCCGTTTTCTTTCAGCAGTTGGGCAACGCGCTTGCGCAAGTCGCTGCCGGTCTCGGCCTGAAATTGAGCAATCCGTAGATAGCCGTAGCCGGGTTCAATCAGCCGACCGCTGACGCTGGCGATGCGGATGATCTCGCGCTGCAGACGCACGTCGATGGGCTTGGTCAGCCCTTCGCGGATGATGCTGAGCATGATTTCGCTGCCCGGTTTGCCACGCAACTGGTCGATGGCACCATTCACATCTGCGGCGACGACCGGCTTGCCATCAATGCGCAGAATGACGTCGCCAGCGCGAACACCCGCGCGCTGCGCCGGGGTTCCGTCGAACGGCGCGATCACCCGCAAGACGCCGTCGTTGCCAGCGACTTCAATGCCCAGCCCGGCGTAGCTTCCCGTGGTTTCCTCGCTCAGCGACTCCATCTGGATCCGATCCAGATACTCACTGTGTGGGTCGAGGTTGGACAACATGCCGCGAATCGCCGCCTGCATCAGCTTTTCATCGCTAATGGGCTCCACGTAAGCCTGCTTGACCAGGCTGTAGACGGCGGTGAAACGGCGGATGTCTGCCAGGCTGACGGTATTGGTCGGGGAATTCTTAGCAGTAGCGTCAACGGGCACCTCGACCGTGGTCGATTCGTTTTCCGGCACCGGCGGCGAGTCGGCCACACACGGAACGACACTCAAGGCAAACAGCAGGGAAATCGAAAACCGCAAGTACATGGAAGCCTCGGGAACGTCGTGATGACACAGTGTCGCCGATTGTTGGAATTGAGGCGTGAACGGCATTCTGCAAGGGATTCGATCGAAAATAGTCAGCGTTTGAACCACGGTGCGGGATCAATGGCACTGCTCTTCTGGCGCAATTCGAAATAGACGCTGTCGCCATGCTGGCCACCACTGGCGCCGCTGCTGGCAACGATTTCGCCTGGCTGCACCCAGTCGCCCACCTCGCGACGCAGCGTTTCGTTGTAGCCATACAGGCTCAAATAATTGTCGCCGTGGTCAATGATGATCATCAGGCCGTAACCCTTGAACCAGTCGGCGAACACCACCCGACCGTATGCGACCGCGCGCACGTCGCTGCCGGCAGCGACGGCCAGGCGTAATCCGCTGCTGCGCTGGCCATTCGCCTCGCTGCCAAACTTCGCCAGCAGCTTGCCTGACACAGGCTTGGCGAGACGCCCGCGAAGACTGGCGAATGATTCGGCACCGGCCAACTGAGTTGGAATATCGGCGAACACATCCTTCAATTCTTCGAGCAGATCGACCAAGCCTTTTTCGTTCTTTGCCAACGCTTCGATGCGCGAACCCGCCTGTGCAAGATCGGTTTCGACAGTTGCCAGCAACTGAGCACGCTCGGCACGTTGCTGATCGAGTTTTGCACTTTCACCAGCGCGAGCTTCGCGGCTGGCGGCGAGGCTGGATTTCGCTTCAGCGATCGACTGCTGTACGCTGGCCAGCTCAGCCAGTTCCTCTCGCAGCGCGTCGATCTGGCGTACCTGCGCTTGCTGGAAATAGCGGTGGTAGGCGAGCACGCGTGCAATGGCGGCGACATCGTCCTGTTGCAGCAACAATTTCAGTTCTTCGTGACGCCCCAGCGCGTAAGCCGAGCGCAACAGGCGGGCGAGCGCTTCACGCTGGCTGCGCAAGCTTGTTACCAACGTGTCGCGCCGCTTGTCCAAGCCAGCGAGCTCCACTTGCTTCGCGGTGATCGCGCCGTCGAAACCGCGCAGGTCCTGGGCAATGTTCGCGATGGCCAGATCCTGTTCGCGCACATCGCGGGTCAATGCGTCGCGCTCGCCGCGCTGTTCTTCGGCGCGCGCCGTCACCTCCTTGATCTGTTTGCGCAGTGTTTCCAGTTGTTGCTGCGCGGCCGTTTCCTTTGCCTTGCGCTGGGCAGGCGTAGGTTCCTGAGCAACTGCGATGGACATTGCCAGCAGCAGGAATGCGGCCGCGGCATGGCGCAACGTTCGCTTGGCGAGTGGCACGTTCAAGCCGAGTCGAAATGAACCAGGCTGTGACCGCTCATCTCGGCTGGTTTTTCGAGTCCCATCAACGCCAATGTTGTTGGTGCGAGATCACTCAATGCGCCGGGCGTCAGCGTCGCGTGGCGACCGACGTAGACCAGCGGCACCGGCCCGACCGTGTGCTGCGTATGCGGACGGCCTTGATCGTCAACCATCTGTTCAAGGTTACCGTGGTCGGCGCTGATCAACATTTCGCCACCGGCAACAAGGATGGCGCTCGTGATTTCGCCAAGCGCGATATCGACCGCCTGCGCCGCTTCGATGCCGGCCGCTTCGATGCCGGTATGGCCGACCATGTCGGGGTTGGCGATGTTGCAGATGATGAAATCAAAGCGTGCGGAGCCGATAGCGTCGACCAGTTTTTCCGTCAACTCGGGGCAGCTCATCGCCGGCTGCAAGTCGTAGGTTGCTACCTTGGCGCTGGGAATGAGTATCCGTTCTTCGCCATCGAATGGCGCTTCGCGTCCGCCAGAAAAGAAAAACGTGACGTGTGCGTATTTCTCGGTTTCGGCGACGCGCAGTTGGCTCATGCCAAGGCTGGCCAAGTATTCGCCAATCGAGTTGCGCATTGATTGCGGTGCCCAGCCTATCGCGGTCACCGGCAGGTCGGCGGCGTATTCGGTCAGGGTGACGAACGCGGACAAACGAATCATCCGACGGTTGAACGATTCAAATTCCGGTTCCACCAGCACGCGACTCAACTGCCGCGCGCGGTCGGCACGGAAGTTCATGAAAACCACCGCGTCGCCATCGATGATTCGCGCGCCATCTCCGATTACGCTGGGCGTGACGAACTCGTCGTTCTCGCCGCGCGCATATGCCGCTTGCAAGGCTTCGCTGCTGGTGTCGAACTGGACCGATGACTTGGCTTCGGCAATTGCGTTCCACGCCAACTCAACGCGGTCCCAGCGTTCATCCCGATCCATCGCGTAGTAGCGACCACTGACGCTGGCAACGCGCGCTCCGGTCTCAGCGCAGACGGCATCGAGCGCGATCAGGCTGTCCGCAGCACTGCGTGGTGGCGTATCGCGACCATCCAGGAATGCGTGCACTGCGATCTTGCCCACGCCCCGCGAGCGTGCCAATCGCAACAACTCGAAAATATGATGCTCGTGGCTGTGCACGCCGCCGGGCGACAGCAACCCAAAAACGTGCAAGGTGCTCGCCGCCGCTTGCGCCGCCGCACACGCACTCAACAACGCCGGATTGCTCGCGAACTCGCCGTCAGCAATCGCCTTGTCGATCAGGGTCAAGTCCTGATAGACGACGCGACCACTGCCGATCGTCATGTGGCCGACTTCGGAATTGCCCATCTGGCCGGGTGGCAGGCCGACGTGTGTGCCGTGCGTTTGCACCAGCGTGTGCGGATACTTCGCCAACAAGCCGCGCCAGTTCGGCAGTTCGGCCTGCGCGATCGGGTTGTGGCTCGGGTCGTCGCGATGGCCCCAGCCATCGAGGATCAGCAGCAGCACGGGACGGGGTCGGGACACGGCGTTCGGCTTCCTTAAAGCAAGGTGGCGATTCTAACGCGCCGATCCTTTCGCCAATTTCGGCGGTCGCTTCACGTGCCTTAAACGCTAGCGGCTGATCGTGCATCCAAGACGCGCTCAACCAACCATCCACGGGAGACCCAACATGCGTCCCATCATTCTTGTCGCGGTGCTGATGCTCAGCAGTGTCGCCTTCGCGCACGACGACGACAACGACACCAGCAAGGTCAACG
>JAYUYW010000113.1:0-2408 GCA_043752325.1 Rhodanobacteraceae bacterium
CGTGCGCCACCGCCGGGTGCGCAATGCGCGGGACAGTGCAGTTACATTCGTTGTACTTATCCGGCACTGATGGCCGGCCCCGGTCCATTGACCTGGGCGTGCAGCGGCTCATACGGCACGCCGAGCCTTACGCTTAGCGCAAGCGTTGTCAGTGGTTCCCACACGGACCCAGTCTCGGCCAACAATGCCGCGACGCAGTCGGCAGCGCTGTCCTGTGGTGGTGTTGGGTTGTGATGATCGTCGGCAGCGCCACCTCAGCAGCGCGACGATCAATTTTGCAGCGATCGTCGTGCGTGCTGTGGATGCTGTTCGCGATGTGCCTGTCAACGGCGGCGTTCGCGCAGTCGTTTGGACCGCTCTCCGGCTACCGGCAGGTCGACTACCCCGGTGGCGAGTTTCCGGCTAACCCGGGCGCGATCGTTCGGGAGCTGGGCGATCTTGATGGCGATGGCTATACCGATTTCGCGATTGGCGCGCCGCGGGCGACCTATCGCGGCCGCATGAACGTCGGCAAGACCTATGTAATTTATGGGTCGAGTGAGCCTTCTGGATTCCCCCTGCGGTCGCTGGAACCCGACCAGGGCGGCGACGGCACGCGCGGTTTCTTGATTGGTAACCCCTTTGCCAGCTTGTTCATTCAGGCGGCTTCGCGGTTGGGGTGGATTGGGCCGCTGGGCGACATTGACGGCGACGGCTACGACGATTTTGGCTTGAGCCATCCATTTCAGGGCGTGGATTTCAATCCCCCGCCGCCGCCTTCGAATTCTGCCGCACTGACAGACACGGGAGCGCTCTACATTTTCTACGGCGATCCGCGCACTGCGACGAGCGTGCCATTTCCTGCGGAAGTGGACCTTCGTGAAGTGCCCAATGGCGCCTATGGGGACCGCGTTGTCCGGCACCATCCTGGAGGGGGGGTAATGGCGTACGGTGGCTCGATTAATCGCCTTGGAGATTTCAATGCGGATGGATTTGACGACTTCGCCATTGGCGGGCGCGATCCCTTGCGGGCTATAGGTGTAGTCAACATTTACTTTGGGCGTGGCACACGCGGCGTTGGCGAGCCGGACGTTGTTGTGCTTCCACCCTCCACCACCGGGGATGGTTCCGGTTTTGAAAGCGTGATCGGGGGGCGCGACTACAACGGTGACGGAGTGCCTGACTTGCAGGTGTGCAGCCGCTTGTCTGTCTTGGCGCCTTCCGGTTTCTCCTGCTACGTGATTTTTGGCGGCAACGTCGCGGCGCTTGGCAGCGCGTTCTACGTGGGGCGATTGCGCGCGAGTCAGGGCGGCGACGGCAGCTTGGGATTTGCGGTCGATGGCGGCCAGAACTACGGCATTGGATTCAACGATGCGATCCTCGCCGAGACCGATCTCAACCACGACGGCATTACCGATCTGGTGTACGGATCGCCTGCGATCGAACCCGTCGGCGGTAGTTCAAACGATGATTTCGGGCGCGTTTCGGTGCTGTACGGAAGGCGCAGTCCGGCCTTCGCCGAATTCGATCTCGCCAGCCTTGATCCGGCCCGCGGCGGCGATGGCAGCAATGGCTTCGTGCTCGACGGACCGCCGACGATTCCGCGCGCCGAGCTGGGCTACAACCTTGCGCGGGCGGGTGACGTCAATAACGATGGCGTCGACGATCTTCTGATCGGCACCGGCCTCTCCTTCAACGACGGCGGTGTGCGTGGTCGCGCCTACGTCGTATTCGGGCGCAACGCCGCCGCCGGCCAGACTTTCCCCGCGCGCACCGTGCTCGATGCCAGCGCGCTGACGAACGGCTTTGCCACCAGCATCGACCGTACCGGCAATTTCCCGCAGCGCATTGATTCGATCGGCGCGGTGGCCGACCTCAATGGCGATGGTCGCGACGAAGTGCTGCTCGGCGCATCAGGTGCGGTTGTCAACGGCCTGCGTTATGGAATGGGCACACTGTTCGTCAGTATTCCACCGCAAGGCGGACCCGGACCCGCGATCGCGGTGCCCGCGTTTGATCGACATCTCGCCTTGCTTCTCGCGCTGTTGATCTTGGTAATCGGCGCAGTGTCGCGTTCATTGGCGCGATCCAAAGACGCTTGAGCAAGGTCGGACCCAGCCAGCCAGCCAGCCAGTCAGGCAGGACGGGCGCATCTGCGCGCGACACCACTGACCTGACGATTGGCGTCAGCTCGAGCGAGAAATGGTTGACGCCATCAATGGCCCGACGGCCTGTACCGCACCCGGTCCAGAGCTGGTCCAGCAGTGGCGCGTCGTTCGACCAGATCCGCTAGTGCTGCGACGGCTTTGGCAGCGTCAAGCTGCAGCGCAGCGAGAGCCTGGGCATACCGCAAACGGTCAGCGAGGCCTGCGAGCAAGATTGCCTGCAATGGCTGTCCCAGTCCGGCCCTGACGACTCCGAAGCCGAGC
>JAYUYW010000114.1:0-6332 GCA_043752325.1 Rhodanobacteraceae bacterium
AGTAGCACGCGCAGGATCAATAGACCTATGGAGGCACCGAAAAAAACTTCGACAAGCAACTGTCCAGCGTTGGCAACATAATTCATCGCGACAGTATCGCCGATGGTGCGTTAGTCGCGCCGAGCGAGGACAACTTGCCCCAGCTTGCTTGCCGGCTTGCGTCCCAGTTCTCCACTGATCCAGATCGCGGTTTCACACACTGCATCGAGGTCGACGCCGGTGCTCATGCCTTGGCCATGCAGCATGTAGACGAGGTCTTCACTGGCGAGATTGCCGCTGGCACCTTTTGCATAGGGGCAACCGCCCAGACCACCAACCGACGAATCCACCACGCGTACTCCGGCTTCCAGGCAGGTCAGTACATTGGCCAGCGCCTGGCCGTAGGTGTCGTGGAAATGGACGGCGAGATTCTGCATCGGCACTTCGGCCGAACACGCATCCAGCATCGCCCGTGCCTTTGCTGGCGTGCCGACGCCGATGGTGTCGCCGAGTGAAACTTCGTGGCAGCCCATTTCGTGCAATGCACGCGTGACACGAACCACATCGGCGACGGCAACATCGCCTTGGTACGGGCAGCCAAGCACGGTCGAGACATAGCCGCGCACTGGAATGCAGTGTGACTTTGCCGTCGCAATCACCGGCTCGATACGTCGAAGCGATTCACTGATGTCGCAATTGATGTTGCGCAGGTTGAATGCATCGGATGCTGCGGTGAACACCGCGATCTCGCGTGCGCCGGCCAGAATGGCGCGTTCAAGGCCTTTTTCATTCGGCACCAGCACGGGATATTGCACGCCCGATTTGCGGGTGATCGCGGGCAACACCTGCTCGGCGTCGGCCAATTGTGGCACCCACTTCGGGCTTACGAAACTAGTCGCTTCGACGACGCCGAATCCACACGCCGTCAATCGATCAATCAACGCGATTTTTGTCGAAGCGGGGATGATGGCCTTTTCGTTCTGCAAGCCATCGCGCGGTCCGACTTCAACGATGCGGACATCGGGCACCGTGTTCATCACTTTGTTTCTTCGCCAGCTTCAGCCAAGGCTTCGAAATCTACCAACGCCGCGCCATCGGAAACCTGATCACCAACCGCGACAAGGAACGATTTCACCGTGCCCGCGTGGGGTGCAGCAACCGTGTGCTCCATCTTCATGGCTTCGAGCACCAGCAAGGGCGCACCCTGCTCGACCGGTTCGCCGACAGGAGCAAGCAACGCTATGATCTTGCCCGGCATCGGCGCAAGCAGACCACCGTGATGGCCAGGCGCCTCACCAGCATGGGCGAGTGGATCGTCGATGTCGAAGCGACGCTGTCCCTCATCGTTGCACAGATGCAGACGCTCGCCATTCAACACGACATCGGCGCGGATGGCTTGTCCGTCGATTTCGGCGCGCAGATGATTTGCGTTCAGCGTGCCGCGCGCACGGAGCACGCTGTCGCCAACGTGGATCCAATAGCCGTCATTGGCGTACTCGACACGCAGCTTCTGGTCCGCATCACCACTTCGCAAGTGCAGGAATCGAGTCAGTCCGCCATTTAGGCGAAAGCCTTTGCGCGACGCCCACGGTGAATGCGGGTCCCCATGGACGACCACCGCTGGCGCGGCTTGTTCGATAAGCACCAGCGCGAGCGCAGCGGTTGCCCATTCGCTGGCTTCAGATTCATTACCCTTGTGAAACAGCGCCGCGCTCTCGCGTTCAATCAAGCCAGTGTCGAGTGTGGCATTTGAGAACGAATCGGTAGCGACCAGGCGCTTCAGGAATGCCGTGTTTGCGGTCACGCCGACGATGCGGAACTCGCCCAGCGCCTGCTGCATGCGTTGCAGCGCACGCGGGCGGTCTTCGTCCCAGACGATCAGCTTGGCGATCATCGGGTCGTAGTACGGGCTGATCTGATCGCCCTGCTCCACGCCGCTGTCGATGCGCACATGCGCCGACGGCTCCGGTGTCGCAAGGAAAATGAGAGGGCCGGTCGATGGCAGAAATCCTTTGTCCGCATCTTCAGCGTAGATGCGCGCTTCCAGCGCATGCCCATGGATCGACAATTGATCCTGCGCCAGCGGTAATGGCTGGCCGACAGCAACGCGCAGTTGCCATTCGACCAGGTCGACGCCAGTGATCATCTCGGTGACTGGATGCTCGACCTGCAGGCGCGTATTCATTTCCATGAAGTAAAACGCGCCGTCCTGATGCGCGATGAACTCGACGGTGCCCGCACCGACGTAGCCCACCGCCTTTGCGGCATCCGTGGCCGCTTTGCCCATCGCCGCACGACGCTCGGCGGTCATGCCGGGAGCCGGCGCTTCTTCCAATACCTTCTGGTGGCGACGTTGCACCGAGCAATCACGCTCAAATAAATGCACCACGTTGCCATGGCTGTCGCCAAATACCTGGATTTCGATGTGGCGCGGCTGGGTGACGTATTTTTCGACCAGCACAACCGGATCGCCGAACGATGCGGTTGCCTCGCGTTGGCACGATGCGAGCGCCGCTTCGAAATCTTCCGACTGCTCGACGAGTCGCATGCCTTTGCCGCCGCCGCCGGACACTGCCTTGATCAATACCGGGTAGCCGATTGCGTCGGCCTGCTCGCGCAAAAATTCTGGAGCCTGTTCCTTGCCGTGGTAGCCCGGCGTCAATGGCACGCCGGCTTTTTCCATCAACGCTTTCGCTGCACTCTTGCTGCCCATCGCCTGGATGGCCGACGCCGGTGGACCAATGAAGACGATGCCTGCGGCCGCGCAGGCTTCGGCAAAGCCAGCGTTTTCCGAAAGGAATCCATAGCCCGGATGCACGGCTTGCGCGCCGGTTTGTTTCGCGGCCGCAAGAATGCGATCGGCAAGCAGATAGCTTTCGCTCGCCGGTGCGGCGCCGATGTGGATCGCTTCGTCCGCCATGCGTACGTGGCGCGCGTGGCGATCCGCATCGGAAAACACGGCGACTGTGCGAATACCAAGGCGTCGGCAGGTGCGAATCACCCGACATGCAATCTCGCCGCGATTGGCGATCAGTATCTTGTCGAACATCGGCTGGGCCAAGGCGCTGCTCATGCCTGCCACGCTGGTGGTCGCTTGGCGAGGAAAGCACCAATGCCTTCTTTGGCTTCGTCACCGGCACGAATGCGCGCGATGCGATCAGCGGTGTCGGCGATCAGCGCATCATCCAGCGATGCGTTGCTGACGCCCGCGATCAATCTCTTGGATGCCGCTTGCGCTTCGGGGCCGCCGCTGTGCAATGCGCCCAGCAAGTCGGCCAGCCTCGCATCAAGCTGACCGGCATCGACAGCTTCATGGACCAATCCAATGCGTAGCGCTGTCGCTGCATCGATCCGCTCGGCGGTCTGGAAATAGCGTCCGGCTTGGCGCGCACCGATCGCGCGCAACACGTACGGACCAATCGTTGCCGGGATCAAACCGAAGCGGACTTCGGAGGTTGCGAACACGGCATTGTTCGATGCAATCGCGATGTCGCAGGCGGCTACCAGACCCATGCCGCCACCAAGCGCTGCGCCATGCACGCGAGCGATGGTTGGCTTCGGCATTTCGGCAATTGCGCGCAGCATCGCGGCAAGAGCGCGTGCGTCGGAAAGATTTTGGTCGTAACCGTAGTCGGCAGCGCGGCGCATCCAGTCAAGGTCTGCACCGGCGGAAAAACTCTCTCCGCGACCGGCAAGCACGACGACACGAGCGGTGTCGTCCGCACCGAGCGCGAGCGCGCCGCGGGTCAGTTCCGAGATCAAATTTTCATCGAACGCGTTGTGCTTGTCTGGACGATTCATCCATACCGTCGCGACGCCGTTTTCTTTTTCGATTTCCAGATGCTGGTAGTCGCTCATGTCCATTCCTACATGCGGAAGATGCCGAACTCGCTGGTCGCGATCGGTGCGTTGAGGGATGCCGACAGGGCAAGGACAAGCACTTCACGCGTTTGCGCCGGGTCAATCAAGCCGTCGTCCCAGAGCCGTGCGGTGGCGTAATACGGATTGCCCTGATGTTCGAACTGATCGGTGATCGGTTGCTTGAACTCGGCTTCGTCGGCGTCCGACCATTCGCCACCTTTCGCTTCAATGCCATCGCGACGCACGCGGGCTAGCACGCTGGCCGCCTGCTCGCCGCCCATCACGCTGATGCGCGCGTTCGGCCACATCCACATGAATCGCGGCGAGTAGGCGCGACCGCACATGCCGTAGTTGCCAGCGCCGAACGAGCCGCCGATGACCACTGTGAACTTGGGCACATTCGCGCAGGCCACTGCCATAACCATCTTGGCGCCGTCACGCGCAATGCCGCCGTTTTCGTATTTGCGACCGACCATGAAACCGGTGATGTTCTGCAAGAACAGCAAAGGAATTCCGCGCTTGGCGCACAATTCGACGAAGTGCGCGCCCTTCTGGGCAGACTCGGAAAACAGGATGCCGTTGTTGGCGACGATACCGATCGGGTAACCATGCAGATGTGCGAATCCGGTCACCAACGTGGTGCCGTAGCGTGCCTTGAATTCATCGAATTGCGAAGCATCGACCAGCCGAGCGATCACCTCGCGCACGTCGTATGGCTTGCGAGTATCTGCCGGAATAACGCCGTAAAGTTCTTCGATGGGGTAGCTCGGTTCTTGCGGCGTTTGCATCGTCAGCCGGCCCTGCTTCGACCAGTTCAAGTTCGCAATGATGCGACGAACCTGGGCAAGCGCGTGATGATCGTTCTCGGCAAAATGATCGGCCACACCGGAGACGCGCGTGTGCACATCGGCACCGCCCAGATCTTCGGCGGTGACATCTTCGCCGGTCGCGGCTTTCACCAGCGGTGGACCGCCAAGGAAGATGGTCCCCTGTTCTCTCACAATGACGGTTTCGTCGGACATCGCTGGCACGTAAGCACCGCCCGCCGTACACGAACCCATCACACAGGCGATCTGCGGAATGCCCTGCGCCGACAGCGTGGCCTGGTTGTAGAAGATGCGGCCAAAATGATCGCGATCCGGGAATACTTCATCCTGCATCGGCAGAAACGCGCCGCCGGAGTCAACAAGGTATATGCACGGCAAGCGATTCTCGCGAGCGATTTCCTGCGCGCGCAGATGCTTCTTCACCGTGATCGGATAGTAGGTGCCACCTTTTACGGTCGCGTCGTTGGCCACGATCAGGCATTCGACGCCGGATACGCGACCAATGCCGGCAACGGCACCGGCACACGGCACGTCATCGTCGTACATGCCGTAAGCCGCGAGCGGCGCCAGTTCAAGGAACGGCGAGCCCGGATCGAGAAGGCTGCTGATGCGATCGCGCACCATAAGTTTGTCGCGGCTGACGTGCTTGGCCCGAGCGGAGGCGCTGCCGCCTTCGGCAACTTTCGCGATGCGATTGCGCAATTCGGCGACGCTTGCGCGCAGGACTTTCGCGTTCGCCGTGAAGCCGTCGCTGCCCGTTTGTAGCTGTGACTTCAGTTTCGTCATCGTGGTCCGTTTACTACAGCGAATCGAGGTGCGTCATCGAAAGCAATCGATGCGTCCAAAGGGTAACGCCTGGTGCGCCTGCCGTGTGCCGCAATTGCGACGAGATCAATGCCCGGTCTGGTTGAACAGTTCGCGACCGATCAACATGCGTCGGATTTCCGACGTGCCAGCGCCAATTTCGTAGAGTTTCGCATCGCGCCAGAGGCGGCCAACGGGGTACTCGTTGATATATCCATTGCCACCCAGCGCCTGGATCGCCTGACCGGCCATCCATGTAGCCTTCTCGGCTGCATATAGAATGGCTCCAGCGGCATCCTTGCGCGCAGTTTCGCCGCGATCACAGGCTTTCGCCACAGCGTACACGTAGGCGCGACACGCATTGAAGCCAACGTACATATCTGCAAGCTTGCCCTGCATTAACTGGAAGGTACCGATAGCTTGGTCGAATTGCTTGCGCTCGTGCACGTACGGCACGACCGAATCCAGGCACGCCGCCATCAAGCCCAGCGGACCGCCAGCTAGCACCAGCCGCTCGTAGTCGAGACCTGACATCAACACGTTCACACCCTTGCCAACCTCGCCGAGGATGTTTTCCGCCGGCACTTCGCAATCGACGAAGACCAGTTCGCAGGTGTTGGAGCCGCGCATGCCGAGCTTGTCGAGCTTTTGCGCGGTGCTGAAGCCGGTCATGCCGCGCTCGATGATGAAGGCGGTCATCGCCCGCGAGCCGGCTTCCTTGCCGGCGGTGCGCATATAGACGATCAGCGTGTCGGCCTCGGGGCCGTTGGTGATCCACATCTTGCTGCCATTGGCCACCCACCGGTCGCCGCGTTTCTCGGCGCGGCAGGCCATCGATCCGACCACGTCCGAGCCGGCGCC
>JAYUYW010000115.1:0-2405 GCA_043752325.1 Rhodanobacteraceae bacterium
CAGTCGTGGATGTTGAAGCTCGGGGTGACAAAGCCGGGCATCGAAAAATCGCCCGGATCGCCGGGCCGATCCTCGTACACCCGCAACTTGAAATGCTTCGCCACCGAAAACGAATAGACGCGGTGGCAGACTTGGTCACTTTGGGGCATCGACACTTCGGTGCCAACCTGGATCGGAGGCACATGCGGCATCAGCTGCAGCTCGCGCTGGTCCATCACCGCCGCCGTTCCTTGGGCCACCTCCGGCTCATGACCGGCGGCATGCCGAAGCGATGCCACTGCACCTTCGAGCGATCCGCAATCGGCTTCGACGACAAGCAGCTTCAGTACCGCAGCCGATGCGCTGCCAGTGCCCAGAACAAGCAGGATCAGCAGCCATTTGTAGTCAGACGTATTAAGCATCGGTCACCTCGTTGTCACATCGCGACCCTGCCTGTCCGAGTTGCCCCTTGGGAACCATGCGAGGGGCAGGCAGTACCCGGAACGCCCGCGGCCCCGTGTTGGGTGAAACGACCAGCACGATTTGTGCCAGCCGCTTCGGACAAGGGAAAACCAGCGCATACGCGGCGGTTCAGAGCACGAGAAATGCCTGCCGGGTGACGCCGAAGTCGTAGTGTTTACGGTGTCGTCATCGCACCGGCACGGGCCACCTCAGCCGCCGACGTAGGATCCGTAGCCGCGAAGGCGGCGGTAGCGCTGTTCGATCAGTTCGGCGGCATCGAGAGTTTGCAGCTCATCGAGTTGGTTCAGGAGCACTGTCTTGAGCCGCGTGGCCATCGAGCGCGGGCTGCGATGGGCACCGCCGACAGGCTCGCGAATAACCTTGTCGACGAGACCGAGTTCGAGCAATCGTGGTGCGGTCAAGCCGAGCGCTTCGGCGGCATCCTTTGCCTTGTCAGGGCTTTTCCACAGGATCGATGCACAACCTTCCGGCGAAATAACCGAATAGATGCCG
Organism: Rhodanobacteraceae bacterium; assembly: GCA_043752325.1. Lineage (GTDB taxonomy): Bacteria > Pseudomonadota > Gammaproteobacteria > Xanthomonadales > Rhodanobacteraceae > Dokdonella. Next base: position 955 of record JAYUYW010000115.1, read on the forward strand.
TACTGGAGCATCAGGGTGTGATCGCCAACACCAATCGCCAGCGCGCCGCCAGAGCCGCCTTCGCCGATCACCGTGCAGACGATCGGAACTTTGAGTTCGGCCATTTCCAAAAGGTTGCGCGCGATCGCTTCGGACTGGCCGCGTTCCTCGGCATCCACGCCAGGGTACGCGCCCGGTGTGTCGATGAAGGTGAGGACCGGCAGGCCGAAACGCTCGGCCATCTTCATCAGGCGCAAGGCCTTTCGATAGCCCTCTGGGCGAGGCATGCCGAAGTTGCGTCGGATCTTGGTGCGTGTATCGCGGCCTTTCTGGTGGCCGATCAGCATCACCGGCCGGCCGTCGATGCGGCCAATGCCGCCGACAATGGCGGGGTCGTCTGCATAAGCACGATCACCGGCCAATTCGTGAAACTCGTCGCAGATCACGCCGATGTAATCGAGCGTATATGGTCGAGCCGGGTGGCGCGCCAATTGCGCAACCTGCCAAGGCGTGAGCGCCTTGAAGATCTCGTGGGTCTTGCGCTTGAGCTTGTCTTCAAGCCGTCCGATTTCGTCCTCGATGTTTAGCGATTGCCCATGGCTGGCGCTTCGTAAATCGTGGATTTTCTCCGCGAGTTCGGCAATCGGCTTTTCAAATTCGAGGAAGTTCGGGTTCATTCGATGACGTTCGGCCACAAACGCGGCGGAAATGGCTGATGAGTATAGCGGCTCCCGCAGTACGGCCCGAATGCGATGAGGCTGAGTCGCTCAGCCGGCGATGTACTGTTGCATTTGCCGCAACTGCTCTGCTTGCTGACTGATCACCGACTTGACCAGGTCTCCAATCGACACCAATCCGACGACATTCCCGTCCGCGACAACCGGCAAATGGCGGACACGGCGGTCGGTGCAAAGTGCCATGCAATGTTCGACGCTGTCGTCGGGCAGAACACTGGCCGGTTCGGAAACCATGATGTCGGCGACCTTGGTATTCGACGAAGCGCGTCCCTGCAACACCACCTTGCGCGCATAGTCGCGTTCAGTCACAACGCCGACCAGCTTGCCATCGGCAATGACCAGCAAGGCGCCGATGCCGTGTTCGGCCATCGACCTGATCGCGTCGCGCACCGAGTCTTCCGGCCGGATCGAAAAGACGCGATCACCTTTATCGTCAAGCAAATGCTTTACCTGGATCATGCGGACGCTCCTGTGCTGAGATCAGCTGACACTTTGGCCAGTCTACCGCTGGACCGGCAGCGCGTGGGCTGCGTGCATCACCATCGATTCAGACGCTGCCACGGTCGGCTCGAAAGTGTCGATCAAATATAGCGGTCGCTGCTTGGCTTCCACGTAGAGCCGGCCCAGGTATTCGCCAATGACGCCGAGCGCCATCAACTGCATGCCTCCGAGGAACAGTACCACCACCATCAGTGACGGGTAGCCTTGCACCGCGTCGCCCCAGAGCATTGCCTT
>JAYUYW010000116.1:0-2395 GCA_043752325.1 Rhodanobacteraceae bacterium
GTTGGGCTGTATTCCTGAATTTCGACGCCTGCCTCCAGCAGGTCGCCCCATAACGCCCGAGAGCGTAGGCGGACAGCTTCTGAATCAATATGCTCGCCCGGCAAGACGATTCGGATGCGAACACCACGCTTTCGCGCATCGACCAACGCGTCCAGCGCCAATTTGTCGGGGACGAAATACGAGGCGGCAAGATCGATCGTTTGTTTCGAGGCGGCAATCGCCATCAGGTACATCAGGTGCATGCTTTCACTGCCACCAGCAGGCGACGCCAGGAACATCTGGCTACGCACGCCGCCCGGCACCGGAGCAATAAATGGAAAATACGAGGCGCCGTTCACAACATCACCCGTCTGCTTAATCCAGTTGTCGTTGAACGCCGCCTGGAATTGCGCGACCACAGGTCCTTCAATGCGAAAGTGGCTGTCGCGCCAGTGTTCGGGGTCGGTCGCGCCGCCCGTCCAGTGGTCAGCGACTCCGACACCGCCTGTAAATCCAATCTTTCCGTCGACGACCAGCAGCTTGCGATGGGTACGATTGTTCATGCGGCTCAAGTTGTACCAGTGCAAGGGGCGATATCGGTGCAGGATTACCCCTGCCGCCTCCATCCGGTCGAGCAGATTCTGGTCCATCTTGACGCTGCCCAACCAATCGATGGTGACGTTTACCGGAACGCCGGCCTCGGCGCGTTCCGCCAATGCGTCGGAAAACTCCTGACCAATCACACCCGACCAATAGATGTACGTCTCGAACGAAATGGACACCTTTGCTCCACGTATCGCTGCAAGCATCGAGGGGAATATTTCGGAGCCATTTTGCAGCGCGGTCACCCGGTTGCCATCGACAATCGCTGGCCCCAGCAAGACCGACATCTCGCGCTGGAACTGCTCGTCGTGAATTCCATAACGATGCTCGACTTTCCGCTCGACCTTCTTGTCGGGACGCACGAAATTCATTGCCAGCAACACCAGCAGCACAGTCACGGCAATGCTGATTACGATGACCCATTTCATGATGCTTTTTTCCCAAGGCGAATTGATGGAAGTGTAGTTGATCAGATGTGCGCGGTTCCGCAACACCCAGCAATCCACGTCACGTTCACGCAAATTCGGTTAGAAAGTGTCACGTGACCCTACGCGTCGCAATCCTATCCGCAACAGCGAGTACACCATGAGCAACCCGCAGGAACTCGAAGAAAAATTCTGGAAAGCGTTGGAGTCCGACCGTACCGTGATGCTTGGTCTGGACGGTGTGGAGGATGGCCATTCCCGTCCGATGACGGCACAGGCGGAAAACCGGCAGAGCCCGATCTGGTTCTTCACATCGAACGACAACGGGCTGGTCAAGCATCTTGACCAACGACGCCGCGCGATCGCGTCATTCGCGTCGAAGGATCACGACCTGTTTGCCAGCATCAACGGCAGCTTGCACGTGGACAATGATCGCGCCGTGATTGATCGCCTTTGGAACCCGTTTGTCGCCGCCTGGTACACCGGCAAGGATGATCCGAAGTTGAGGCTTTTGCGGCTGGACGCAGAGAACGCCGAAGTTTGGCTCAACGAGTCCAGCCTGCTCGCCGGCGTCAAGATGGCCTTGGGCATCGACCCCAAGGAGGATTACAAGGACAAAGTTGCCAACGTCGACTTGCGATAAGGCGCTTCGCCAACCCGGCGTTGGACAGTTGCGGCCCAGCAGTGGCATCGTCTAGCGGTGAGCGATCCTGATCAGCAAACGAAATCCATGAGCTGTGACGCGCCGACTCGTGTGGAGCCGCCAGGGCTTGTGGACGCTGATGAAGTCTTTGGCAGCGTCCACACCACCGGCTTTCCCGATCTGCTGCGCAGACTCGCAAGTTGTCTGGTCGTCAGCACCTATCAGGCTGGCAAGCTTGTGATCCTGCGTCCCGACGGCGCGACCATCAACACGCACTACCGCAGCTTTGATCGGCCGATGGGAATGGCCGCGGATCGTGAGCGCCTGGCCTTGGGCACGCGCGCGGAAATCATCGAATTCCGCAACATGCCGCTGGTGGCTGCGCAGCTTCACGATCCGCCTCGGCACGATGCGGTGTTTCTCGCTCGACGCGCGCATGTCACTGGCGCCATCGATATCCACGAGATGGCGTGGGACAGGGACGGCGAATTGTGGTTCGTCAACACACTGTTCTCATGCCTGTGCACACTGGACGATCGATCAAGCTTCGTACCTCGCTGGCGCCCTTCGTTCGTGAGCGGATACGCGGATGAAGATCGCTGCCATCTCAACGGTCTTGCCATGCGCGATGGCGTGCCTCGCTACGTGACTGCGCTCGGCGAAACCAATACGCGACAAGGTTGGCGCGACAATAAGCGCAATGGTGGTTTGCTGATTGACTGCGTGGAAAACCGTGCTGTCGCGC
>JAYUYW010000117.1:0-14995 GCA_043752325.1 Rhodanobacteraceae bacterium
GGTATAGCCAGCGCGGATAACGCGGTCCAGACCCGGCTCGTCGAGGCCAAGGTCACGCAGGAACTCGTCGCGATCAGCTTCTTCCAATTCCGACAACTCTTCTTCGATTGCCGCGCATACAGGGACGACCTGCGCACCTTCGACCGCAGCACGTTCTCGCACCGCGTCGAGGAATGGGTTGTTCTCGAAGCCATCTTCCTTGACGTTGGCGATGTACATCAGCGGCTTCAAGGTCAGCAGGAACAGATCGCGGATGGTGGCCTTCTCCTCGTTGTCCAGCCCTACCGATCGTGCTGGCTTGCCAGAGTTGAGTGCTTCGGCAAGTTTCTGCAACGGCCCGCGTCGCGCCATTGCTTCCTTGTCGTTCGCTTTCGCTGCACGCTCGGCGCGGTTGAGCGCTTTCTCCACTGAGTCGAGGTCGGCCAAGGCCAACTCGGTATCGATCGTGTCGATATCCGAAATCGGGTCGATCTTGCCCGCCACGTGGACGATGTCGGTGTTCTCAAAGCAGCGCACCACATGCGCAATCGCATCGACTTCGCGGATGTGGGCAAGGAATTTGTTGCCGAGGCCCTCACCTTTCGAGGCACCGGCAACCAGCCCGGCGATGTCGACGAACTCGAACGCCGTCGGAATCACTTTCTGCGGTTTGACGATGGTCGCCAGTTCCTGCAAACGCAGATCGGGCACGGGCACGATGCCGACGTTCGGATCTATCGTGCAGAATGGAAAATTCGCAGCCGGGATGCCGGCCTTGGTCAGCGCGTTGAACAGTGTCGATTTACCAACGTTCGGCAAGCCAACGATGCCGCATTTGATACCCATTGTGGTCCTTTGATTGGATCGCGCGGTGGCGCGGGAATCCGACTACGTTGCCGTGTGAAGTTGGCTCATGGCGCGCTCAAACTGTCCTGAGACTGACAGCGGCAGCGCCTCGGTGGCGCGAGCGATGGAATCGATGATCGCGTTCTCGTCACTGATGGATGCTCGTCCCAACACCCATGGCGTCACCCGATCCTTGCTGCCGGGATGGCCAATGCCGATGCGCAGACGATGAAAACGACCATGCCCGAGAAGCTCCATCGTGTCACGCAGACCATTCTGGCCGCCATGCCCACCATCGAACTTGAAGCGCGCAGTACCTGCGGGCAAGTCCAGATCGTCGTGGGCAAGCATCGCTTCTTCTGGCTCGATCTTGTAATAGCGCAGTGCTGCCGTTACCGACAGGCCGCTCTTGTTCATGAAGGTTGTCGGCTTGAGTAGCCATAGCGGCTGGTCGGCGACGACCACTTTCGCAGCTTCGCCCTGCAGCTTGGCCTCATAGCCCCAACGCGCACTTTCGCGCTGTGCCAGAGCGTCAATAAACCAGAACCCGGCGTTGTGCCGGGTTCTGGAGTAGACGGCCCCGGGATTCCCGAGGCCGACCAGCAGTCGCAATCCCGCCACGACCGCGATGCTTAGCTCTTGGAATCGTCGTTTTCGCCAGACTCCGATGCATCGCCTTCGACCGAATCACCATCGGCTGCATCCGTCTCCGACTCGTCTTCGATTTCTTCCTTCGCGAAGCGGGCAACAGCGACCGCGCTGTCGTGGTCTTCGCCGAATTTCAACGCTGGAATCTCAACGCCTTCCGGCAGTTTCAGTTCGGACAGATGCACGGTATCGCCAACTTCCATCTTCGCCAGATCAAGTTCAATGAACTCAGGAAGATTTTTTGGCAAGCAGGTGACTTCAACCTCGGTCATCTCGTGGGAGATGACGACGTTGCCGGTCTTGCCTGCCGGCGATTCATCCTGGTTCAGGAAATGCACCGGAATGCGGACGCGGACTTCCTGCCCTGCGGTGATGCGCATGAAGTCAAGGTGAAGGATCTGCTGCTTGTACGGATGGCGCTGCATATCGCGCAGAATCACCTGCTGCAGGTCGCCGTCAAGATTAAGGTCAAGGATCGCCGAATAGAACCACTCATGCTCCGACGCGAAAAAAACGTCCTTGTGATCCATGTCGATGCTGACCGGCGCCAGATCACCGCCGTATACGATTGCCGGGACCCGCTTCGCGCGACGCAGGCGGCGGCTCGCACCCTTCCCCTCGTCCTTGCGAAGTTGGACCGCTAGTTCATGTGACTTTGCCATTGGTTTGTTGCCTTTCAGTTGTTGCCAAGACGATGTCGTGGCGGGTTGACGCTTCCTCGCGACCAGGGAAGCGATGAAAAATCCTGATGGTCAGTCGATGTAAAGCTCGCTGACCGACTCGCCCAACGCAATGCGACGCATGGTTTCGGCGAGCAACTGCGACACCGACAGCGCTCGAATCTTCGGACACGCTGCGCCGGCATCGGAAAGCGGAATGGTGTCGGTGACGACCAGCTCGTCAAGCTGCGACGCGCTGATGTTGGTGATCGCCGGACCTGACAGCACCGGATGTGTGCAATAGGCAACCACTTTCGCCGCGCCTTCCTTTTTCAATGCGGCTGACGCAGCGCAAAGGGTTCCGGCGGTATCGACGATGTCATCGACCAGCACGCAGACCTTGCCTTCCACGTCGCCGATGATGTTCATCACCGTTGATTCGTTCGCGCGTGGACGGCGTTTGTCGATGATGGCGAGTTCGGCGTCGTCGAGCCGCTTCGCAATCGCTCGTGCGCGCACAACGCCACCGACGTCGGGCGATACCACGATCGGCTTTTCGTGACCGTATTTGCGCCAGATATCGGCCAGCAGCACCGGCGACGAGTAAACGTTATCGAGCGGGATGTCGAAGAAGCCCTGGATCTGATCCGAGTGAAGGTCGACCGTGAGCACGTGATCGGTACCAACCGCGCTGATCATCTTGGCCGCGACTTTTGCTGTGATCGGCACGCGCGCCGAGCGCATCCGTCGATCCTGGCGGGCGTAGCCGAAATAGGGAATCACCGCGGTAACATGCGATGCCGATGCGCGCTTGAGTGCGTCGATCAGCACCAACAACTCCATGAAATTGTCGGCGGTTGGTACCGAAGTTGGCTGGATCACGAAGACGTTCTGGTTGCGGACGTTCTCTTCGATCTCGACCTGCACTTCGCCGTCACTGAAACGACCGACTTGCGCCTTGCCGAGCCGTCCGCCCATGTCCTCGCAAATCGACGACGCAAGCGGTCGATTGGCATTACCGGTGAAGACCAGGATGTTTCCGATGTCGGTCTTGCTGTTCACGGCGGGATGCCCTTATGGTGATGCAGAGGTGCTGCTGGAATCGAGGACGATTGCAACGCATTGCTACGCGCCATGGTCGCCGAGTGCATCTGGATCAAGTGGCTGGGACGGCAGGATTCGAACCTGCGAATGCCGGGATCAAAACCCGGTGCCTTACCGCTTGGCGACGTCCCAACCGAAACCGGTTTTTCCCGTTTGGCGCCAGCCGGCCACCGCGTCGATCAGCGGCGAACGATTGACACCGCGCGTGACGACCGCGCGCATGTCCGCAGGCAGCTCGGCCAACAATTTCTTTCCCTGATCCATATCGCGCAACGGCAGGAACACCGATGCACCTGAACCGCTCAAGCGCGCAGCACCCCATTGTTCAAGCCAGGCCAGCGCGCGCTCTACCGCAGGATACTGCCGCCTGACCAGCGTCTGGAACGCATTGGAGGTGATTTCCCCAGCGAGGAACCGCGAAATTGTCGTGGCTGGGCTGTCGCGTGTCAATTCAGAAGACTGAAATAGCGTCGCCGTTGGCGCATGTACGCCAGGGTCGACGACCAGGTACCAGCGCTCCGGCAATTCGACTGCCGTGAGAATTTCGCCAATACCTTCCGCGAAGGAGGAATGGCCGCGCACGAATACCGGCACATCCGCGCCCAGTTGCAGGCCCAGCTGGGCCAGCAAATCCAAGTCCAAGCCACCAGACCACAGTTCATTGAGCGCAACCAACACGCTGGCCGCGTTCGAACTGCCGCCGCCCAAGCCGCCGCCGACTGGAATCTGCTTGGCGAGAGCGATGTCGGCTCCGTGATGGTCGCCAATTCGGTGTTGCAGAAGGCGAGCGGCACGAATGCAGAGGTCGTCGTCCGGAGCAATTCCGGGGACGTCGTAGTAGCGCACGATGCGGCCATCCGTGCGCAGGCGCAGGCCGATGCGATCGCCCCAGTCAAGCAACTGGAACACCGTTTGAAGCGTGTGATAGCCATCGTCGCGGCGGCCGGTGATGTGCAGGAAAAGGTTGAGCTTGGCCGGCGCAGGCCAGTCGCTCCATTCATCGCCGTTCACGGCCGCTGCCAGCGCTGTATCGCCAGCCGCACCTTGTAGTTGCCGCTTTCGGCGAACAGCTTGCGAGGCAGCGCAGGTTGCTGCGTTTCGTCGTAGTCGAGGAAATCGACCTGCCAGCCAGCTTGGACGATGCGCGCTGGCAGGCCGTCTGGACGTAAGCTGAGGTCGGCCGTGCCGGGCGCACGCATGCCGCGCGCCCACCAGGCCAGTTCGGCAACCGGAACGCGCCAGCCCAGTTCGCGCCGCAGCAGGCTGGCCGCATCATCACCTACCACCGTCGTGTCACGAAGCCCCTGCAGTTTTGCTTGGCTGGCATCGCCAGAGAGTAACCAGGTCTTGCCAGTGACCGGCGCATGCAACTCGAAGCGATAGGTGTCACCTTGCTGCGACCAGGTCAAACTGCCGCTGCCGCTGTCACTTCCATCGGACACGCCGAGGCGACCGACCAGTTGCCAGTTCGACATCGGTGCGAGCAACGCCTCGCGACGATCCTGCTCGTCGAGTCCAGCAGCATCCGGACGCAAGCGTTGCGGTGCACACGCGCTCAACACCAGCGCGCTGATGGCGAGCGCCACCAGACCAGACCATCGGAACACCATCATGGTTTCAGACGCTTCCGCGCATCCAGCAACAAGGCGTTGTCAGGTGTCGCCCGCATCGCGTCGGCCAGCACCATGTTCGCCATGTCGCGCCGACCGGTTGCCCACAGCGCCTCGGCGTAATGCGAGGCCACTTCCGGATCGGGAAACTTGTCGTAGGCTCGCTTCAAAGTCGCAACGGCTTCTTCTTGGCGACCGAGCCGGAATTGCACCCAGCCCATGCTGTCGATGATTGACGGCTCGTCCGGCGATATCGCATAAGCCTTCTCGATCAGGGCCAGCGCTTCATTGAGGCGCGGCGTGCGATCGGCCAGCGTGTAGCCCAACGCGTTCAAGGCAGCGGCGTTTTCAGGTTCCTGTTCGATCACGTTGCGCAGATCTGCCTCGGCCACCTTCACGTCTCCGCTCGCAGCGGCCAGCAAGGCACGTGAGTAGAGCAATCGTGTGTCATGAGGAAGATAGCTGAGCGCACGATCGTAAACGGCGCGTGCCTCCCCATCGCGTCCGTGCTTTTTGAAAAGGTCCGCTTCAAGCAGGTAGCCCTTGCCGACGGCTTCGTTGTCCAGCCCAGTTTCCGATTGCAGCCGCCGCGCAATTTCCAGCGCATCATCGATCTTGCCGGCCTCGTCCAGTGTGACCGAAAGTCTCGACTGGGCATCGAACCAGCGCTGGTCCTCGACCGGAATCTTGCGGTACCAATCTGCCGCCTTGGCGTAGTCCCCGTTCAATTCGCCCAGTTGCCCGAGCAGGAACCGACGTGCCGGCGTGCGGGTAGCCTTATCGTCGAGCACTTCGCGGTAAATCACAGCCAATGTCGGTTTGTCGTCGGCGCGCACGGCGTAGGCCATGCGGGCGGCATAGGTGAGGTCGTCCTGCCTGCCGGCGGAAAGCGCTTGGGCGGCGGCGGCTTCGTCGCCGAACTGTGCCAGCAGCGCGGCGTAGGCGACGCGCAAGCGCGGGCTGTCCGGATTTAGACGCAATCCTTCTCCGTAAATGTCGCGAGCCATCATCGCGTCGCCCCGATCCAGCGCTAGTTGCGCGTTCCATCCCGTGCTTTCGACGCCGTGAAACTTCACCACGGCCTGGTCGGACAGATCCTGTGCGCGAAACTTGTCGTCGAGTTTGAAGGCCAGCTGGCTCATCGCGACCCATGTCAGCTCGTCGTTGCCCAGTCGCTCCGGCGTCGCCAGTCTCGACAGCAGCTCGGCGGCCTTGGCTTTGTCGGGCGCGACCAGCAATGCCTGGCCGAGCATCGGCCAGCCCTTGCTGCCAGGCTTGGCGATCAAGCCGGAAAACGCCTTGAACGCGGCCTCGGAATTACCACGCCCCAGCGCGAGCCAGCCGCGTGCCTGTTCTACGCCAAGCGCTGTCGGTGCCAATTCATGCCAGTGATTGGTGGACCGTTCGGCCGCATTCCAGTCAGCGGCAACAAGCGCCAGTTGGGTGGCCTGCTCGGCCAACTGCGGATCGTCGGACAACAGCGCCGCGCGTACGTAAGCCGCCGCGCCGCCCTTGATGTCACCGGCCTGCAACTTGAACTGGCCATCGAGCACCTGAAGCGGCACATCGCTATCAACGGCGACCGGATCGATCTTGATTTCGCCAGCCGCCGCCGGATCGCCGGATTCGCTCCGCGGCGGCGGATTGGCACTCGCCGCTTGGCCGATTGCTACCAGCAGGACCAGCCAGCGCGCGAGGTTATCTGGCCGTGTGAAAGGCGATTGCGAGTTTGAATGCATGCGTTTTCCGTTTTCGAACGACGAGGGATGTTCCCTCGCCCAACTTGAACCTAGCCGACCCTGCCCGCACAATCGGCAGCATCATTGATATCCAACCGCACTTGGCGACGTATTTGTCGCAGCGCCGGCCGCGTCGCAGCTTAGCCGATTTGCCCGCCCGCACAGACCGCACATGGCGCTGATAGCACTGGGACTCAATCACCTCACCGCGCCATTGGCAGTGCGTGAGCGGGTTGCGTTCTCTCCCGACAAAACTGCCGCCGCCCTGCTCGACCTGGCGGCGCTCGATGGGGTGCGCGAAGCGGCGATCCTCTCGACTTGCAACCGCACCGAACTGTATTGCTCGGTCGACAGCGGCGCGGAAGGTGTTCCGATGGACTGGCTGCATCGGCACCACCAACTTGGCGGCAACAAGCTGGATGAGTTCAGCTATCACCATCTCGGTGCCGATGCGGTGCGTCACCTATATCGCGTTGCGACCGGTTTGGAATCACAGGTGCTCGGCGAGCCGCAAATCCTTGGACAAGTGAAAGAAGCGTACCAACAAGCCCGTGCCGCACAGACGCTCGGCGCGCCGCTGGAGCGCTTATTCCAGAACACATTTGCGGTGGCCAAGCGTATCCGCACTGACACCCGCATCGGGGCGCACAGCGTTTCGGTGGCGTACACGGCGGTGCGGCTGGCCGAGCGAGTGTTTACCAACTTGAGCGACGCCTGCGTACTGCTGATTGGCGCCGGCGAAACCATCGAACTGGCCGCGCGCCATCTCGCCGAAGCGAAAACGCGCCGAATGATCGTCGCCAATCGAACTCTCGAACATGCGCAACGGCTGGCCAGCGAGATTGGTGGTTTCGCGATTGCGCTGGAAGACTTGCCGTTGCACTTGGCCGAGGCCGATATCGTGATCAGCTCGACCGCGTCGCGCGAGCCTGTTCTGGGCAAGGAAGCGGTGGCGCGTGCACTGGAAAAGCGGCGACGCCGGCCCATGTTCCTGGTTGATATCGCCGTCCCACGTGACATAGCGCCTGATGTCGCGGAACTCGACGACGCCTATCTCTACACCATAGACGACCTGAGACAGGTGATCGATGAAAACCTTCGTAGCCGCCAAGCTGCCGCACGCGAGGCAGAAACGCTGATCGAGTTGCAGGTGCAGAACACCATGGACTGGTGGCGCGCGCTCGATCTCAAGAATCCGTTGACGGCCTTGCGTGGTGACGCCGAAGCGCAACGTGATGACGTGTTGCACAAGGCGCGCGCCATGCTCGCGCGAGGTCGCACGCCCGACGACGCGCTGGCCTTCCTCGCCAGCACTTTGACAAACAAGTTGCTGCACACACCCAGCGTCAATCTGCGCCAAGCCGCATTACGCGGCGACATCGAATTGTTGCAGGCGGCGTCCCGTCTCTACGACGACCGCTCGGGCAAACATTCCGACGTCGACTGATTCAATCGCCAGCCACGCGCGGCGATCTGTCAAAATCGTTGGCTGTACGTAGAAGCGATCCGCATGACCCCGACCATCCGCCGCAAGCTGGAACAACTCGCCGAACGCCACGAGGAGCTGGAGCACCTGCTTGCAAGTCCAGAAGTACTGGCCGACCAGAACCGCTTTCGCGAGCTGTCGCGTGAACACGCGCAACTGGCCCCGCTGACGGCAACGCTGGCGTCCTACGATGAGGCCGACGCGGCGATGAAGGCCGCGAAAGCCATGCTTTCCGACCCGGAGATGGTCGAGCTGGCCGGCGACGAGATCGACGCGCAGCAAGCCCGGCTGGAAGAGCTCGACCACGAACTCAACCTGCACCTGCTGCCAAAGGATCCGCGCGACGACGGCAACCTGTTCCTCGAAGTCCGTGCAGGAACCGGCGGAGACGAGGCTGCGATCTTCGCTGGCGACCTGCTCCGCATGTATCTGAAATATGCCGAGCGCCAGCGCTGGCAGGTCGAGATACTGTCCGCCAGCGATGGCGAGCACGGCGGCTACAAAGAGGCCATCGCTCGCGTCGAAGGCAAGGGTGCGTACTCGCGTCTCAAGTACGAATCGGGCACCCATCGCGTGCAGCGCGTGCCGGCCACCGAATCACAAGGACGAATCCACACCTCCGCCGCAACGGTGGCGATTCTGCCCGAGATCGATGAAATCAATGATATTGAAATCAAGGATGGCGATCTCAAGACTGACACGTTCCGCGCGTCAGGCGCCGGTGGCCAGCACGTCAACAAGACGGACTCGGCGATCCGCATCACCCACTTGCCCACTGGCACCGTAGTCGAGTGCCAGGAAGAGCGCAGCCAGCACAAGAATCGTGCCCGCGCGATGTCGTTGCTGAAAGCGCGATTGCTGGATTCCCAGCGCAGCGCCCAAGCAGCCGCGAATGCGGAAGCACGCCGTGTGCAGGTGGGTTCCGGCGACCGCAGCCAGCGCATTCGCACCTACAATTTTCCGCAAGGCCGCATCACCGACCATCGCATCAATCTGACGCTGTATCGACTTGCCGAAGTGACCGGCGGCGACATGGATGAACTGATCGACACCCTCACCCGCGAAGATCAGGCCGATCTGTTGGCTAGTCTCGGCGATCACAATTGACGGACTACACCCGCTCCCATAGCCCGCAGCCCACAGCAGTCAATTTTTAAAGCAGGCTGCCGACCACGGAGGTCTTGAGTTCCACGCTGGATTCCAACGCAAAGCTCTGGCCCTGATCTACGCTCGCTTCGCTGCCGGGCACCGACCAGGATGCGCACGTGCGTGCAAGCCTGCTTGCGTCTGGTCCGCCCATCGAGATGGCAACACACACCGGCATCAGCAGTTTTCCGCCCACGGCTACGCCTTTGACACGCTCGGGCTCAAAACGCGATTTGCCCATTGCCCTTTTGACGCTGTCCACCAGCGGCCCTTCCATGACTGGCGAACCCGCCGCGGCGGCCACGTCCGTGGCCTTGCCAGCAGCGTCGTAGCTGACTTCGACAACGATCTGCTTGACCAGCGTATTGCTACGTCCCATGAGCTTCTTCACTGCCAACGCGGAGAATCGTGGTGGCTCGGCCTTGCTGATTCCGCCACCGGTTCGCGCATCCTTGATCGTGACTGTGTAGGCCTTCGCATCGGCAGACGGCGTCAAGGCAACTTGGACGGATAACAGTGTTTCGGTAGCCGCGGGTTCCCCATTGACGTTGCCGGGCACGAACTCCCACCGCCTGATCGCTTGCTCCAACCGAGGCCGAAGCAGTTCAACGCCTTCACCTCTCGACGCGAGAGCAGTGATGCTGCCGTCGGGCGCGAGGCTCATCCGCCATTGCAGGGTGGCCAGCTTTTCGGCGGCTGGCTGCGGGGGCGTGGCGGCGTAGAGGCTGCCAATGGCGAAACTGGCCAGTAGCAAAAATGATGGGATCTTCTTGATCACGGCGGGCTCCTTGGAAAATTGATTGAGATGTTGCGCGGAGCCTACCCGCTCTGGCGCGAAACGCCAGCGCATCGGTCGTGACAAGGCGGCCGCGCTCGGTTAGCGTCTGGTTATGCAAACAAGCGACATACGTTCCTCCGCGATTCTGATCGAACAGATCGTAGGCTTTATCGAACAGGGCGCGGACGAGTGTGCAGTTTCAGTCGCGGAAACGGCGCGGGAAAGATTTCCCGGTGATGCGGAACTGGCGCGGCTGCATGGCATTGCGCTGCTGCGACTGGAGCGCCACGACGATGCGTTCGAGGCACTCACTCAGGCGCAAACGTTGGCACCACGGTCAATCGAGGTGCTGTGCAACCTGGGCAGCGCTGCGTCCGCGCGTGGCGACGGTGCTGCGGCGATGGAAGCGCTGGAAGCCGCATTCGCTATCGCGCCGCATCACCCCGCGGTATTGAACGGACTAGGCAGCGCGCGCCAGTTGAGCGGTGACGTGCAGGGCGCACGCGAAGCCTACGCGGCGGCAACGAAAGCCGCTCCGAATTATCTTGGCGCATGGCTCAATCTTGCCGCGACGGAACTGGAGTTGGGTCGCAGCAGCGAAACCGAACGGTTGGTGCGGCTGGTGTTGGCGCAGGGGGATCAACCGCAGGCGCGACGACTGCTCGGCGATGCGTTGGCTGCGCAACGTCGCCATGCCGATGCCGAAGCGAGCTACCTTGCTGCCGCTCGACTGACGCCGGCCGATGCCAGCCTGTTCTACCAAGCTGGTTTGATGGCCGACGAGCAAGGCGAACACGCGCGCTCGGCGTCGCTGCATGCGCATGCGTTGCAAGTGGATCCGACGCTTGATCGCGCCTTGTCGGAACTGGTCTACGCCAAGCGTCGCCTAATCGATCACGCCGGTTTGGATGACTTGTCGCTGCGCTTGCGCGAGCGCATTGACGCCGGCGCGGCAGTTGCACCATTCGCCTTCCTGTCCGAGCCGGCGAGTGCCGCCGAACAGTTGCTTTGCGCGCGCCAGTTCGCGGCGCAACTGAGCGCTGAAACGACGGCATTGAAACACCGCCTCGCATTCGACTACCCGCCTGAGCACGTTGGATCGAAACCACGCATCGGCTTGCTGTCGAATGGATTTGGCAATCACCCAACGGGATTGTTGACCGTCGCCCTGGTCGAAGCCTTAGCCGATGGTCCATTGCACATCCAATTGTTGGCGACCGCGCCGAACGATGGAAGCAGCATCGCGATGCGCTTGCGAGAATCGGTTGCCGAAGTCCACGAACTCGCAGGCCTCACCGACACCGTGATGGCGCAGCGCATTCACTCCAGCCGGTGCGAAGTCTTGATCGACCTGCGCGGCTACGGCGGTGGCAGCAAGGCGTCGATGCTCGCGTTGCGCCCGGCTCCCGTGCAAGTGAACTGGCTGGCCTATCCCGGAACATCAGGCGCGCCGTGGATCGACTACGCGATTGCGGATCGAATGGTTTTGCCCGATGCAATTCGCGCCGGCCATTCCGAAGCGATCGCGTGGCTGCCACGCTGCTTCCAGCCGAGCGACAGCACGCGCCGCGTCGCCGAGCCGCCATCGCGTGCAGATTGCGGGTTGCCCGAAGTCGGCACGGTCTATTGCTGCTTTAACAACACCTACAAATTCAATCCAGCCAGTATTGCGCGACACCTGCGCGTGCTCGCCGCGGTACCCGATTCCGTGCTCTGGTTGTTGCAGGGTCGAGATGGATCGGACCAGCGCCTGCGCGAACTCGCCGCGCAGGCCGGCGTCGATCCGCGGCGGCTGGTGTTCATGCCCAAGCTACCGCACGCGGAATACATGGCCCGCTATCGCCATGCCGACCTGTTTCTCGACACCTTGCACTACAACGCCCACACCACCGCGTCGGACGCGATCTTTGCAGGCTGCCCGGTATTGACGACACCCGGATCGACGTTTTCGGGTCGCGTTGCCACCAGCCTCAATCATCATCTGGGTATGGACGAGTTGAACTGTGTTGGCGACGAGGACTGGATTGCGTTCGCGGTCAACATCGGTCTCGATGCGGTCGCAAGCACCCTATTGAATGATCGATTTGACCGACAACGCAAGGCTAGCACGCTGTTCGACATGATCGGATTCGCACGCGATTTCTCCGCGCTGATCCTGGCGATGGTGGAACGGAATCGAAACGGTGAACCCCATATCGACATCGGCCCGCTACCAGCCTGAGCAGCGACGCGCTACGCTGGCCGCATGAGCGCAACCACCCAATTCCTTCCTCTACGAATCTGCGTGTTGACGGTGTCCGACACGCGCACGCCGGACACCGATAGCTCCGGCGACTATCTTGTCGATTCGCTGACCAATGCCGGCCATCACCTGCACGAGCGACGCATCGAGCGCGATGATCGCTATCGATTGCGCGCCGTCGTCGCCAACTGGATTGCCGACGATGGCGTCAACGCGATCATCGTTACTGGCGGCACCGGCTTTACCGGCCGCGACTCGACGCCCGAAGCGATCACGCCATTACTCGACAAGGAAATGCCGGGCTTTGGCGAAGTGTTCCGGCATTTGAGTTACGCCGAGATCGCCACGTCGACGATGCAGTCGCGCGCGTTTGCGGGCTTGTCCAATGACACCTTCGTGTTCTGCTTGCCAGGCTCCACGTCGGCCTGCCGACTGGCTTGGGAAAAGTTGCTGCAACCGCAACTGGATTCGCGTACCAAACCCTGCAACCTGCCGGGACTGATTCCGCGTTTGTGCGAAAGTTGATCCGGTCTCGAAATACCCCATCATTGTCGTCATTGCTGCGGACGCAGGAATGACGAAATGGCAAGTAGTCGCGGCGATCGCGATCTCATTACACCAGCGAAGGGCTCTAACGTGAAGCGCAAGAAATACGTCGAAATCATGCAAACACTAGAGCCCGAGTTGCTCGACCTGCAACGCTGGATCATCCGCAGCGGCCAGCGCGTTGTGATCGTGTTTGAAGGGCGCGACGCGGCAGGGAAAAGTGGCGTCATCAAGGCGATCAGCGAACCGCTCAACACGCGCTACGTCAACATCGTCGCGCTGCCGAAACCGAACGATCGCGACGCCACGCAATGGTATTTCCAGCGCTACGTCGCACACCTGCCAGCGGCTGGCGAACTGGTGTTGCTCGATCGCAGTTGGTACAACCGTGCCGGCGTCGAGAAGATGATGGGCTTCTGCAGCGATGCCGAATACCAGCATTTCCTGGTTGACTGCCCGCGCTTTGAGGAACTGCTGGTCGATTCGGGAATTGTCCTGCTGAAGTACTGGCTCACCGTCGACCAGGAAGAACAGGAAGAGCGTTTCAAGGAGCGCGTTGACGACCCGAAAAAACGCTACAAACTGTCACCCGTCGACATCAAGGCGCGCGAACAGTACGCCAATTATGGCTTGGCCCGTGACGCTATGCTGGCGGCGACGAACACCCAAAAAGCACCGTGGTTTCTCGTCGATTTCAACGACCAGAAAATCGGCCGCGTGAACCTGATCGATCACCTGCTAAAGCATCTCCCCGAACGCACGCCACCGGACAAACCAATCAAACTTCCCAAGCTCAAGGGCAAGTTGCTGGACGACGTTCCGGCGGATCGCTCGCTATTGGTCGAACCAAAGTATTGATGCGTTACGACGCCGACGCGCACTCGGTTTCGACTAGCCTCCACGAATGAACCGAAGCCAAGCAAAGACGTCTTTGCGATTTCTTGCGCTGCGAAGACAGCGCTTGAAGGCTCGCAGTTGTTGAATACTCCAGCCACAACGGCCAGTCAGGAGTAACACCATGAACCGAGTTCTCACCACAACGATTGCCGCCGCCAGCTTGTTGCTCGGCGCCATCAGCGCACCGGCTGCGTTCGCCCAGACCAGTGGCACGGCCACGACAACGTCAGCCAGTTCAGATGCCAACGACGGTAACGCAAAGCGCCATCGCGGTTACCGAGGTCACGGCGGCCATCGCGGCATGCAGGAAATGCGTAACGCCACGCCGGGAGAGCGCGCCGTCGTCGGTTCGATCATGAGGCTGGAGCGAATCTACCTGGCCCAGGGGCGCGTCAACGACATCAAGCCTCTTCTCGACAATGTAAAGCGCAAGACCAGCAATGCAACAGTCATCGCATTCGTTGACCGCCAGCTGGAGCGCATCGCCAACCGCCCAATCAACCCTGATCAGCGGATCGCAATGCTGACCCAAAAGCTCAACGACGACATCGCCAAGCTTCAATAGCCCTTCCTTCTTTTCCCTTCTCCTTTTTGGAGTAGGGATGGGATGAGGTCCGTCCCTGGCGTCGTGTTACATCATCGCAGTGTCCTTGTTTTTTTACTGTTTGGCTGTCGCCATACCAGGCAATCGATTCGTGCGGTTGCCGCGCTGCGCGTCTTCTCTGACTGTCGTCAGACTGGTCAAACGTTTCGTCGGGCTATGGCCCGTCTGGCGAAGGCCAATCCAATCAAAGATGACGTCTTCGAAAAAAAGACATGTGGTGCAGGCGCAGCACCCTCACCCATACCCCGGATCAAGTCCGGGGCACCATCTCCCGGCGAGAGAGGGACGAAGGGGGCCATCTCCCGGCGGCAGAGGGAGAGGCGCGGGTCAGTCGTCGTGCTTTGGGATGTCCACTCGGCCCTTCACGCCGCTATGTGTGGTGTCGCCGCTGCCTTGCGATTCGACGATCAGGTCGCCGCCGATGTCGTTGGCGCGCACGTCGCCCGAACCAATGGAGCCGACGTGCACATTACCGCTGACATCTCTCGCAGTGACATCGCCGGAGCCTACGCGGTCGACGTTGACGTTGCCGGCCAGCCCGCTGAAATCGAGATCGCCCGAACCGCCGTTGCCGACTTGCACATCGCCGCGAACGCCATCGGCTTCGATGTCGCCGGAACCCAAGGCACGGATATTAAGCGGACCGACATCGTGCAGTCGCGCATCGCCCGAGCCGGACTTGACGACGACAGGACCGCTGATGTCGCTGGC
>JAYUYW010000118.1:0-2384 GCA_043752325.1 Rhodanobacteraceae bacterium
TGCTTTGCGCTTGGGGAATTGATGATCGCGCGGCGCGAGTCGTTTCAGCGCGTCTACGACCTACCGGAGCGCGTGATTGGCCGTCATCAAGCTGACCACGCGACCCGCCGCATTCCCACCGCGCAAGCACGCAGCGAACTAATCTTGCGCTCGCTGTTGGCACTCGGCGTTGCCCAGGCGCGCTGGATTGCCGACTACTTCCGCATGGCGAGCAAGGTCAGCGACGACGAACTGGATCCATTGCTGAAACGCGGCGACATCGTTCGCGTCGAGGTTGCCGGTTGGGATCATCCCGCTTACGCGCATCGCGCATATGCGGACTTGCTGGCACGCGCCGGTAACGGGCGTCTGCGTGCAACCCACGTGGCTTTGTTGTCACCATTTGACCCGGTCGTCTGGGATCGCCAACGCGCCAGTGTGATGTTCGGTTTCGAGTATCGCCTCGAGTGCTACACGCCGGCTGCAAAGCGGCGTTACGGCTATTTCTGCCTGCCAATCCTGTGGCGCGGACAATTCATCGGCAGACTCGATGCCAAGGCGCATCGTGTCGCCGGCATACTCGAAGTTCGTTCCATCCATCTTGAAGCAGACGTTCAACCCGACGAACGATTGCTCGACGATCTCGCCCGCACGGTCTGCGCGTTCGCGCACTGGCATGGCACGCCCGAGGTTCGCGTTGGCAGCAGTGATCCGCGCGGATTTGCAGCACTGCTGGCCCAGCGCTGCCAAGTACATTAATCGCCTCATCGACGCTGCCCACATAGCGGCCACACAAAAAGGTACTCCCTTGTCCCTGATCAACTTGCGTGACCTTGATTTCAGCATTGGCGGCCCGTTGCTGCTCGATGGCATCGATCTGTCAATCGAACCGAACGAACGCATCTGCATCGTCGGCCGCAACAGTGCCGGCAAATCGACGCTGATGCGTCTGATCGCCGGCGAATTGAAGCCCGACGATGGCGAAGTGCGCGTGCAGGGTGGCGTTCGCGTCGCCATGCTGACCCAGGAAGTCCCAACCGGCACCATTGGCAGTGTGTTCGATGTCGTTGCCGGTGGGCTCGGCGAACTGGGCAGCTGGCTGGCCGAATATCACCACTTGATCCAGCATTTCGAAGGCGACGGCAATGCCGAACGCCTTGGCGATGTGCAGCAGAAGATCGAAGCGGCGCAAGGCTGGACCCTGGAGCAGCGCGTCGAAACCACGATCGACAAACTCGACTTGCCTACCGATGCGGACTTCGCCTCGTTGTCCGGTGGAATGAAGCGGCGAGTGTTGCTGGCGCGCGCCTTGGTGGCATCGCCGGAAGTTCTCTTGCTGGATGAACCCACCAATCACCTCGACATCGCATCGATTGCGTGGCTCGAAGAGTTCCTAAAGGCTTACGACGGCAGCCTGGTGTTCGTCACCCATGACCGCAGCTTCCTGCGGGCGCTGGCGACTCGCATCGTCGAGATTGATCGCGGCGCGCTCACCAGTTGGCCGGGCGACTACGACAATTACCTGCGCCGCCGGGAAGAGCGCCTGCATGCCGAGGCGCAGGAAAGCGCGCGTTTCGACAAGTTGCTGGCCCAGGAAGAGGTATGGATTCGTCAGGGCATCAAGGCACGACGGGTTCGCGATGAAGGTCGCGTTCGCCGGCTGGAAAGCATGCGATCCGAGCGCGGCAAGCGTCGCGAACTCACCGGTAACGCGCGGATGAACCTGGTCGACGCCGTGCCGTCCGGCAAGCGCGTCGCCGAGCTGATCGACGTTGATTTCGCGTTCTCGGACAAGGTGATCGTCAAGAACCTTTCAACCATCATCCAGCGCGGCGACCGGGTTGGCTTGATCGGTCCGAATGGTGTCGGCAAGTCGACACTGATCAAACTGCTACTTGGCGAACTACAACCCGACGCCGGCATGATCAAGACGGGCACTCAACTGGAAATTGCCTATTTCGACCAGCATCGCAGCAAGTTGCGCGACGACTGGAATGCGCTGGATAACGTATCGGAAGGCCGTGAGTTTGTTGAAGTGGGTGGCAGCCGCAAGCATGTGATGGGCTACTTGCAGGATTTCCTGTTCACACCCGACCGCGCACGAGCACCGATTACCAAGCTCTCAGGCGGCGAGCGGAATCGGCTGCTGCTCGCCAAGCTGTTCGCGCAGCCTTCGAACATGCTGGTGATGGACGAACCCACCAACGACCTTGATGTCGAGACGCTGGAATTGCTGGAAGAACTTCTGGCCGAATACAACGGCACCATGCTGATCGTGTCACATGATCGTGCCTTCCTCGACAACGTGGTCACCAGCACGCTGGCGCTGGAAGGCGATGGCGTAGTGCGTGAGTATGTCGGCGGTTACAGCGACTGGTTGCGCCAGCGCATGACTGCCGTTTCCG
>JAYUYW010000119.1:0-2366 GCA_043752325.1 Rhodanobacteraceae bacterium
CAACGGCGCACAACAGATCGGCAGGGTCAATATCAAAGACCGGCTGTACTTCATCGAAACGGTTTCGACCAAAGCCGGCGTGATCTCGCAGCCTTACCGTAACCGCGTCAACGGACACGCGCAAGTCGCCGTGACTCAACCTGTGCTCAATGCGCGCGGCGAGGTCGTGTACGTGATGTCGGGATCGATCAACCTGAAGGAGGACAACTTTCTCGGTGAACTTGCCGACATCAGGTTCGGGCAAAGCGGCTACATGTTCATCACGAACACGGATGGCATCGTGATCGACCATCCGCGCAAGGCGCGTATCTTGAATGACAGGAATGCCGAAGGCGGGCAAAACCCGGCCGCCGAACGCGCCATCGACGGATTTGAGGGAACAACCGAGGCCATAAACCGAATGGGGGTTTACGACTTGTACGCGTTCAAGCGCACCCGTCAGACCAATTGGGTGATCGGTGCAATCTACCCACGAGTCGAAGCGTTCGCCGATCTGGAGCGCATTGAATCACTCGCGTGGGGCGGCGCCATCGTGTTGACGCTGCTCTCTGGCGGTCTCGCCTTGCTGGTACTGCAATTTCAACTCGCCCCGCTGTTGAGGCTGCAAACGCGTATGCAGTTTTCTCGAGCGACCACTGCCTACATTCCGTTGGAAAAAGAACTGACTCGCGGCGAAATCGGCGACCTTGCGCGTACGTTCGACTCGCTGATGCTGGAACGCCACGTAGCTCAGGAACGCTTGCAGGCGAGCGAAAACTACCTGCGAGAAGTGCTGGCTCACGCGGGAGATGCATTCGTGAGCATCGACCACACCGATGCTGTCACTGAATGGAACCGGCAGGCTGAGCTCACCTTTGGTTGGTCACGCGAAGAGGCGATCGGTTGCTCGCTCGGCTCCCTTATCGCCCTACCGGCGATGCGCGAGATGTATGAGCGTGGCATGCGGTCCTGTGTCTCAACCGGAGCAGACACGCCCATCAACAAGCGAATCGAGGTCAACGCGCTTCACCGCGACGGCCATCACATTCCTGTCGAACTCACGGTGGCAGCGGTGCAGGTAGGCGACCACTACGTGGCGAATGCCTTCATTCGGGATATCTCCGCTCGCAAGTCTGCTGACGCAAAGCTGGCGTCGAACGAGAGGTTTTTGCGCGACGTGACCGACAACCTGCCGGCCGTGGTCGCGTACTTCACCCGCGACCAGGTTTGCATGTTCTGCAATAAGGCCGGTCTGAGCATGGGCAAGAAGTCGGTCGCCGATGTCGGCAGCATGACGATGCGAGACGCTCTGCCCCAGGTCGTCTACGAACAGCATGTTCCGTACCTCGAAAGGGTTTTGGCCGGACAAGCATCGCGTTTCGAAGGCACCTATCCGCGCAACGGTTCGGAGGGGCACTTCCAGTGTCATCTGGTACCCGACCTGCGTCAGGGTGCGGTCGAAGGGTTTTTTGTGATGACCTTCGACATCACGCGGCAGAAACTGGCCGAACAAGATCGGGCAAAGGGCGAGGAGCGCATTCGAACCATCACGGACAACCTGCCGGTTCTCATTTCCTACGTCGACCGTGATGAGCGCTATCGGTTTGTCAACCGAACTTTGCATGACTGGACTGGCCTCGATCCGCAAGACGTGATCGGTCTTACCGTTCGGGAAACCATCGGCGAGTCGGCATATGCCGAGCGAGCACCCGCCTTCCAACGCGTGCTCGCGGGTGAATCGGTCACCCTGGAATCCGACGGAATGCAGCGCGACCCGGAGCGCATCGTCAAGACACTCTTCGTTCCGGACCGCTTGGCAGACGGATCCATCGTCGGCATCTACGGGCTCAGCACCGATGTCACCGAGACTCGCCAAATGGAACGCCAGCTCAAGGAACTTGCGAGAGTTGACGTTCTGACACACCTGCCGAATCGGCTTGCTTTCAACGAAGCACTTCCGGTTGCTTTGGCGCGCGCGCGACGGACCGGCGATGCACTGGCACTGATGTTCCTGGACATCGACAGGTTCAAGGCGATCAACGATTCGCTGGGCCATGCGGGGGGCGACGCGGTCCTGGTCGAGTTTTCGCGGCGTTTGCTCGCGAGCGTCCGGACAACGGATACCGTCGCACGATTGGCAGGAGACGAATTCGTCGTCATCCTGGAGAACCTGGGCTCGCGTGAGGTCGTCTCCCTCGTTGCCGACAAGATCGTGGCTCAGGTCAGCGACCCTTCTTACCGTGTCCAGCAGGACTGCTTGGAAGTCACGACGAGCATCGGCATCGCTTACCTGTCCCCCCATGGCTCGGTCACACCCGCAGTCCTTCTGGCCCGTGCCGACACTGCGTTGTATGCGGCGAAGGCGAACGGGCGCAACGGCTACCATT
>JAYUYW010000120.1:0-6216 GCA_043752325.1 Rhodanobacteraceae bacterium
TGCGTCCCGTCGAACGGCGCGACAAATGTCCCTGCTGCCTCGCGTTGGGCTTTCTCGACCGCGTAGCTGGTCCATACATTTTTCACGCCTTCGCGCTCACCGTGCATGTCGACAGCGACATCGGCGCTCGCCGTCCACTGGTAGGTGAAACCTTCGCCGCTCTTGAGTAGAGCTTTTACTTCCACTCCTTTTCCGGGAAGCAATTCGACGGTCATCGCATCCTGGCGAATCGCTCCTTCGGCCGGGGACGTCGCTTCAGTCGCGAACGATTGTTTTTCGGACGCTCCGAACGCAGCAGCCGCGTTGCTGACCGCATCGGCGTTGCGATCCTGACCCGGAACGGGAACGACCGCACCGGTCGGTGTCACCTCAGGCTCGACCGATGTTGAAGACAGCGCATCAAGACCGAGCAGTCGTCCGATTCCTGTGGGATCGATTCCGTACTCCGCCGGCAAAATGGTGGTGACCAGCAAAACGCCCCCGATGAGAAACGCCAGAGCGGTGGCACGAAGCAGGCGACCCGTGGTCGGCAAATGCTGCAAGGAAACATTGGACATGACAGCCTCCATCAGGAAAAGAAATAGCCGGTGAGCTGGTAGCCGATCAGCACGAAACCGGCGGTCATCAACAGGGTGTTTGCCGCAAAGGCCTGGCGTCCAAATGCTTCACTTCGGCGCCAGAAACCCATCACGATCAGGATGGCGCCCAACGCAAGAAGTTGGCCCAGCTCGACGCCGACGTTGAACGCGAGCATGTTCGCCACCAAACCGTCCGGCGACAATTTGAAGTCCTGCAGCTTGGTGGCCAAACCGAAACCGTGGACGAAACCGAAGATGAGCACGGCCGCCTTGGTGCTGGGTTGAACACCGAACCAGCGTTTGAATGCATCGATGTTGTCCAGCGCCTTGTAGACGACCGAAAATCCGATAATTGCGTCTACAAGGTACGGGTTGACGTGGAAGCCACCCAGTACGCCCAGCAGCAGGGTTGTGCTGTGTCCAAGGGCGAAAAGCGAGACATAGATGCCTACGTCGCGCAGCCGATACAGGAAGAACACGACGCCGAACAGGAACAGCAGGTGGTCGTATCCGGTGACCATGTGCTTGGCGCCCAGATAGGCGTATGCCATCAGGTGTCGACCGGCGTTTTGCTCCAGGAACAACTGATCGCTGCCGGTTACACCGTGCGCCAGTGCGGCCCCCGACACAAGCAACATCAGGCAGGCAAACGCTGCCTGTGAGAGCCGCAGTCGAACAATTTGGTGTGGCCCTTCCGAGCCAGTCATCGATTGCATAGCGAAGCCCAACCGTCGCGATCCGATCATGTACCTGCCCCCGCCTGACTCAACAAGGGATCGTCGGGGTCACGTGATCGCGCGTCGCCTCCATGCAACATGCGATACAACGCCGGCAAGACAAGCAGAGTCAGAAGTGTCGACGAAATAATTCCGCCGATCACTACGGTAGCCAGCGGACGCTGCACCTCGGCGCCGGTCCCGACGTTCAATGCCATCGGCAGGAATCCAAGGCTCGCCACCAAGGCGGTCATCAACACGGGTCGCAGCCGCGTCAGCGCACCGTCGAATATTGCCTGTAGCAAGGGTTCGCCATCGGCGTGCAGCTTGCGAATGAAGGTGATCATCACCAGTCCGTTGAGCACCGCAACTCCCGACAGCGCGATGAAACCGACGCCGGCGGAGATCGACAATGGAATTCCGCGCATCCACAACGCCAACACACCGCCGGTCAATGCGAGCGGCACTCCGCTGAAAACGATCGCGGCATCCTTGCCGGAGCCAAAGGCCATGAACAGCAGGCCGAAGATCATCACCAGTACCACGGGCACGACAACCGAAAGGCGTTGGCCCGCCGAGATCAATTGCTCGAAGGTTCCGCCATATTCGATCCACGTTCCAGAAGGCAATGTGATGTCGGCATTGACGCGATTACGCAACTCTTCGACGAACGAACCCAGGTCGCGGCCGCGCACATTGGCGGTGATCACCACGCGACGTTTGCCGTTCTCGCGGCTGATCTGGTTTGGTCCAGGTGCAATCTCAATCCTGGCGACCTCGCCCAGCGGAACGTAGGTTGGCGATGTCGAGCCCGATCCAGCCCTCGGTTCTTCAACTTCCGAATGAGTAACAGGTATCGGAAGTGATGCCAGCATCCGCGGATCCTGGCGCAGAAGTTCCGGCAGTCGAACCACAATCTCGAAACGACGATCCCCCTCGAACAACTGCCCAGCCACCGCACCACCAAGCGCAATCGATACCGTGTCCTGCACATCGCCCACCGATAGGCCGTAGCGTGCCAACGCGACCCGATCGGGGCTGATCGTCATCACCGGCAGGCCGGTGGTCTGCTCAAGTTTTACGTCGGCGGATCCTTCGATGCCATCTGCCACTTTCTCGATCTGCTCGCCCACTTCGGTCAACTGCTCAAGATCATCGCCGTAGAGCTTGATCGCTACTTCCGCGCGCACGCCGGCGATCAGCTCGTTCATACGCATCTGTACCGGCTGGGTGAACTCGTAGTTGTTGCCGGGGACCGCCGAGACTGCCGCCTCCAGTTCGCTGACCAGCTTCGCGCGCAGCTTGCGCGGATCGGGCCAATCGGCGCGGTCCTTGAGCATGATGAAAGTGTCGGCCACCGAAGGCGGCATCGGATCGGTCGCGACCTCGGCCGTGCCGAGCTTGGCAAATACCTCGTTGACTTCCGGGAACTGCTTGATCCGCGCTTCCAGTTGTTCCTGCATCCCAACCGCCTGGGTCAGACTGGTGCCGGGTATGCGCAATGCATGTAAGGCGATATCACCTTCGTCCAGTTGCGGAATGAACTCGGTTCCGAGCCGTGTCGCCAGCAAGCCAACCAGCACCGTCAGCAGCGCTGCGGCGCCGACCACGATCGCGCGGAAATCCAGCGCCTTCCGCAACAGGGGGGCGTACACGTTCTTGAGCCCGCGCATCACGAGAGTTTCCTTTTCCGCCACCTTGCCGGTGACGAACTGCGCCACCGCCGCTGGCACGAAGGTCAAGGAAAGTGCCATCGCTGCGGTCAACGCGATCACGACGGTCAACGCCATTGGATGGAACATCTTCCCCTCCACCCCGGTCAGCGCAAAGACCGGCAGGTAGACGGCCGCAATGATGAACAAGCCGAACAGGCTGGGCCTGATGACTTCGGCACTCGCGGCGGCCGCCAGCTCGAAGCGTTCGTCACGCGTCAACAACCGCCCGAGCGCATGCTGGCTTTCGCCAAATCGGCGTAGGCAGTTCTCCACGATGATCACTGCGCCATCCACGATCAGGCCGAAGTCGAGCGCGCCGAGACTCATCAGATTGGCTGACACCCGGTTCTGCACCATGCCGCTGATCGTGAGCAACATGGTCAGCGGAATTACCGCTGCCGTGATCAATGCTGCACGAAGGTTGCCAAGCAGCAGGAACAGCACGACCAATACCAGCAAGGCGCCTTCCAACAGGTTCTTGCGCACCGTCGCGATGGTTCGATCGACCAACTGAGTGCGGTCATAAACAGCATGGGCATTGACGCCGGCAGGCAACGTGGCATTGATCTGTTTCAACTTCTCGCCAGCGCGTTGTGCCACCGCGCGACTGTTCTCTCCGACCAGCATGAACACCGTACCCATGACGACCTCCTTGCCGTCCTTGGTCGCCGCGCCCGAGCGCAACTCGGCGCCTTCTTCAATCGCGGCGACGTCGTCGATTCGCAGCGGCAGTCCGTCGCGCGTGGCGACCACTATCTGTCGCAGGGCGTCGAGATCGGCAACCTGCCCCGGCACCCGGATCAGGTACTGCTCGCCAGAGCGCTCGATGTAGCCTGCTCCCACATTGGCGTTGTTTCGCGCCACCGCGTCGATCACATCGCGAAGGGTCAAGTCGTACGCCAGCAGCTTGGTGGGACTGGGCGTGATATGTAACTGACGTACATAGCCACCGACGGTATTCACCTCGGTCACGCCTTTCAGATTGCGCAGCTGCGGGCGCACCACCCAGTCCTGCAAGGTACGCAGCGCTGTAGGCGTCCAGGCGTTTCCGTCCGGGTCGTTGGCGGTGCCGTCGGCCTCAACCGTGTACATGAAAATCTCGCCAAGACCGGTGGCGACCGGACCGAGATTGGGCTCGATGCCAGCAGGTAACTGCGAAGCCGCCTGTTGCAGGCGCTCGGCGACCTGCTGGCGGGCGAAGTAAATATCGGTGCCGTCCTCGAACACCACGGTGACCTGCGACAAGCCATAGCGCGAAATAGAACGCGTGTACTCCAATCGCGCGAGACCAGCGATGGCCGTCTCGATGGGGAACGTCACCCGCTGTTCGGCTTCGAGCGGAGAGTAGCCGGGCGCCTCGGTGTTAATCTGCACTTGCACATTGGTAATGTCAGGCACGGCGTCGATGGGGAGCCGGCCGTAGTTCCAGACGCCAAGCGCAGAAACTCCAAGCACCAGCAATAAGACCAGCCATCGATGCGCGATGGCCGCGCGAATAATGCGCTCAAGCATGACGAACTCCTTCCGGGATGCGCTGATCAACCCTAGTGGTCATGGCTGGCACCGGATTTTTCGATGTCGGCCTTGATGAGGAAGCTCTGCTCGGTGACGTAGCTCGTTCCGGGCTTGATCCCTCCCAGCACTTCCACGTGCTCGCCGTCGCGTGCGCCCAGTTCGAGCATGCGCACTTCATAGGTTTCGCCGACCTGTGCAAACACGACCGTGAAATCCCGAAAGCGCTGTAGGCCCGTTTCCTTGACTGCCAACGGCACCTCACGGTCGGAAATAACCACGTCCGTAGAGACGGTCATTCCGGGGCGCCAACGCCCTTCCGGATTGGGCAAGCTGGCGCGAGCAACGACGCTTTGACCGCGCGTGGCCAAAGGCAGAAGCGCATCGATCACCGTGTCGCCTTCTGCATCTCCGGTAGCCGCTTGCACATGCACGCGCTGGCCGGCGGCAAGGCGCGCAGCATCCTTGCCGATCGCCTGCATTTCGACCCAAACCTCGGACAGGTCCGCCATCTCGATCAGGGTGTTGTCGCCGGCAACATCACCGACGTTGGTGCTGCGGCTCAGCACCACGCCGTCAAACGGCGCGGTGAGCGAATAGCGCCGCATGCTCTCGTTGCCTTCGATAACCACCAAGGTCTGGCCTCGACGCACCTTCTGACCCTGCTGAACCGGCACGTCACGAACGATGCCTGGGAAGCGCGCCTTGATCGCCGCATGGCGATTGGTATTCAGTGCAATGCTTCCCACCAGTTGCGCGGTGTCGCGGATAAACGCGGGGCCAGCGACCTCGACGGTCACACCAGCATCCTTGGCCACGTCTGCCGGCAATGTGGTGCGGCCCTCATGCGACTCGAACGCCCACTGATGCGGCGTGCCTGCATGGGTCGCATTGACCGTTACGTCAAAGGAATGGGGCTCGGTTACCGTGCCGCTGCCCGTGAGGTAGTCGCCTTCCGGCTTGAAGGTAAACCGATTGACCTCGCCATCCAGACGCAAAAGCTCAACCACGGCCTCTACTTCTTCGGGCGTGAGAGGCTTGTCGTCCTGATACACGTAGAGGCGATATTGCGGTGGGACATTCGTCTCGAAAATGGTGACCTCCAGCGCGAAGTTCCCATCGCGCAACATTCGACCGCGATGCGGACCACGTTCGAACTCGCCGGCAGCCGGGGCGCCATGGCCTTGGACGGATGGAGCTGGTTCGGAGGCGCCGCACGCAGACAGCAGAAAAACCAGAAGAACAGTGAGAAACAAGCGGGAAGTCATGGTGTGGAATCCGTGGCGACGGCTGTGAGGCGTTCTACCTCGACCACCAGGGTGTGGTAGCGGGCAGCGGCGTCGACACTGCGCTTGCGAAGGTCGAACAACGTGCGTTGGGCTTGGGATAGGGCGACCAAGGAGAAGCGCCCTGCTTCGAAGCCTCGGCGAGTAAATGCGAGCGCCTGTTCGGCCTTGTCGAGCATGTCCGATTCCAGTGCCTCGTATTCCGTGGCGGCGTGTTTGAGCTCCTGATATTTCTCGAACAGCGCCTGATGACTTTCGAAACTCTGCGCTTCGCGTCGCGCCTGCACCGCAGCAAGCTGCGCGTCGGCTTCGGCGATTGCAAAACCCGCGCGGGTTCTGGAGCCAAGTGGCAACGACACCGACATCACCAGAGCCTGGTCGTCGAATGCCTCGAATCGCCTTACCCCGA
>JAYUYW010000121.1:0-2338 GCA_043752325.1 Rhodanobacteraceae bacterium
CGCCGGTTCCCAAGCGATCAGCCAACTATGGTTGTTCTGGCTCGCTCCGATCATCGGCGCGGTGATTGGCGGCCTTCTTTACCGGTGGTTGGGCGAGGATCGCCCGGACGTAGTGGGCAACACCTAGTCGAAACCGTCGCTTAATTGGTGAGGAAGCCACGCCAGGATGCGTGGCCTTCTTTATCCAGCACGTTTGGATGGCTGGCAGGTTTTGCCGCACGGTCCAGCGGCGCAGCACTTGGTGGCGCATCTCCGTCAAGCCGCAAATTGCTCGCCACTGTTGCCGTAGAACGATGGATCAAGCGCGGCGACCCTAATTAACTCCGTCCCCTGCGCCGCGACAATGTCGATCAATAAAGCATCGGCCGGTTCGGCAACTCATCAAGATTGCTCCGCCCATGCGACGGAAAGTGCTCGATAAGCAGCATATGGATCGACGCAATCGCAGCCAACGTGCCTTCCGCGTGATTATTGTCGCGGCAGGCTTGCCCAAGCGCTGCGCAAATCGCGCGCCACTGATCCGGCGCAACCTTCGCGGCGATGCCTCGGTCGGCGACGATTTCTATCGCGTGTTCGGCTAGCAGAATGTAGATGAGTACGCCGGTGTTGCCTTCAGTGTTCCAAACGCGCAGGCGGGCGAAGGCGGCTTCGGCACGATCGCGTGCGCTCGTATACGTGAGGGCTTCAAACCACGGCAGGCCGCCTTCGATGGCGAAGCAGACTTCACCGAGGTGATCTTGTTCGCCAGCAGCAATCGAGGCCTGGATTTTTTCGAGCGTCTCTTGCGGGAACGCCTTGTGAATCTGGAAGCGGGCGAGCCAATGTCGGACGGGATTCATCACCAGCTCCCCGATGCGCCACCGCCGGCGGAACTGCCACCGCCGCCGCTGAAACCACCGCCGCCAGAACTTCCGCCCCAACTGCTTCCGCCGCCGCTACTGGAGCCACCACTGAAAGGTCCGCCACCGGCGCCGTTGGCATAGCGCCCGGTCGATCTGCCGGACCAGCCAAACACCAAACCGACCAAGCCGGTAATCAACCCAACGAACAGCAAGCCCGAAACAAAATAGGTGAGTAAACCCGCCGCAGCGCCGACCAGCATGGGTCGCAACGGTCGTGGCAAGCCCCCGAAAAAGGCCTTCGCCCAGAACATGCCAAACAGGCCGATAAAGAAAGACGTGAACAGATCGAGGTTGCCGCCTTCGTCTTTGTTCTCCACCCACGGTTCCGGCAACGGCTCGCCGTCGATCAGTGCGGTCAGCGCCGCCGTGGTATCGCGGATGCCGCCGTTGAAATCACCTGCGCGGAATTTCGGCGTGAGGTATTCGCGCAGGATGCGCGCAGCGGCAGCATCGGGGATGGCGCCTTCCAGTCCACGACCGACATGGATGCGACTGCGCCGGTCGTCCTTGGCAATGATGACCAGTGCGCCGTCGTCGACATCTTTGCGGCCAAGCTTCCACTGATCGAATACACGGTTGCCGTAATCCGCGATGTCTTCTGGCTGCGTCGTCGCCACCATCAGCACGCCGAGCTGTGCGCCCTTGCGCTGCTCAAGCGCAGTGAGGTCGGTTTCGAGTGCAGCTGCCTCGACCGGACTTAGCGTGCTGGTCTCGTCAGTGACGCGAGCTTTCAGTTCGGGGATTGGGGCGAGGCCGTCCTGCGCGAGCGCAGGCATGGCGGCGAACGCCGTCAGCAGCAGCGCAAGAAGACCGTTCCGCCAGCGATCAGTTCGCACTGCGGTAGCGTTCGCGTAACTGGGCCACACGCTGCACATAGACCTGGGTTTCCGCATAGGGCGGCACTCCGTTGTACTTGCTCACGGCGCCGGGTCCGGCGTTGTACGCAGCGGTGGCGCGGGTTTCGTCGCCACCGAACCGCTTCAACATCTGCGCCAGGTATTGGGCGCCGCCGTTGATGTTCGATGCGGCATCAAACGCATCGCCGACGCCGAGGTCGAGCGCAGTGCCCGGCATCAACTGCATCAGGCCTTGCGCGCCCTTCGCCGACAGCGCCATCGGATTGAAGGCGGACTCCGCGTGGATGACAGCACGAATCAGAGAGGCATCGACGCCGCTGGCCAGCGATGCGGCGGCTATCTCGCTGCGAAACATGTCGACCTTGAGCGGCGTCTGGGCGAAATTCACATTCGATTTCAGATTGCAGGCATAGCAGGTTTCCTGAAAAACATAGGAAAACATCAGCTTGAAGTCGCCACCATTGGGTTTGACGTTGGTGTACTCGACGACGCCGCCCTTGCGCTTGACGGTGTAGACCGAGCCTCGCGTGGTGCGTGGACCGGTCGCGGCGGGCGATGCCTTGACGGTGGCGATACCGC